>JAWKQN010000014.1 GCA_041390125.1 Gemmatimonadota bacterium
ACGTCCACCCCCCACGGGCGCACGCGATCGATGGCCTCTCCCACCGTGTCCGGATCCAGGCCGCCCGCCAGCACCAGACGGCCCTGGCGGGCCAGCGCGGTGGCGCGCGTCCAGTTGGGGCGGATGCCCTGGCCGCCCCGGCCCGGCCCTTCGAGCAGCAACGGCCGCGCGGCGCCGTACTCCTCGCGGTAGCGCACCGCGCGCGTCACCAGGTCGTCGGCGTCGTGGAAGACCGGCACGAGCCGCTCGAGCGGAACCACCGCCAGGACGTCGCGGCCGGGCTCGGCCTGCACGCGGTCGAGCGGGACCCGCGCCGTCACCGCCTCGATCTCCTCGCGCGTCGGATAGCGGAACACGCCGACCGTCGTGACGAAGGCCGGCACCGCGCCCAGCAGGCGGAGGGCCTCGTCGGGCTCGACCCGCCGCGGCGAGATCGCGAACACGAATCCCAACGCGTCCGCGCCGGCGTCCACGGCGGCGTCGATGGCCTCGACGCTGCGCAGCCCGCAGATCTTCACCCGGATCCTCACGCCCCTCCCCCTTCCCGCCCGGCGGCGATCAGCCCGGCCACCGCTCGCTGGGCGTCCGGCGCACGCATCAAGGCCGTCCCCACCAGCGCCATCCGGTAGCCCAACGCCACCGCCCGGCGCACGTCGTCCGTGTTGGTGATCCCGGACTCGGCCACCGCGACGCAGCCGTCCGGAAGGGCCGGGCGTACCCGCTCCAACCGGAGCGGGTCCACGCGCAGCGTGGTCAGATCCCGCGTGTTGACCCCCACCAGGACGGGCGGCGTGGAGCCGTCGTTGGACCCCACCGGGTCCAGCTCGCGGCCGATGCGCTCGAGGTCGGGCGCGTCGAACGCTTCCGCGAGCACGAACATGCCGAGCGCGCGGGCCGCCGCGGCGATCTCGGACAGCGCACTCCCTGGCAGCATACGCGCAATCAACAGGACGCCGGCCGCGCCAGCGACCTTCGCCTCCCACACCTGATAGGCATCCACCAGGAAGTCCTTGCGCAGCACCGGGGTGGCCACGGCCTCCCCCACGGCCGAGAGATCCTCGAGCGTGCCATCGAAGGCCTCGGGCTCGGTGAGCACGGACAGGGCCGCGGCGCCTCCCGCGGCGTACTGGCGGGCGCGCTCCAGCGGCGGGCCGACCGTGCGCTCCAGCGCCCCTTCGGCCGGGGAGCGCGGCTTGATCTCGGCGATGACGTCGAAGCGGGCGTGGAGCATCAACGGCGTCGGCGAGGGCGTGGCCTCCGCGGCGGCACGCAGCTCGGCGTCCGGGCGCAGACGGCGAGCCTCTTCCATCCGTGCGCGGCTGGACGCCGCCATCCGACCGAGGAAGTCGCTCATGCGGCCGTCAGTCGGTCCAGGAACGTGGCCGCCGCACCCGATTGCAGCGTCTCCCGCGCGCGGGCCACGCCGTCGGCGAAGTCCTGCGCGCGCCCGCTGACCTCCAGCGCCAGACCGGCGGAGAGCGCGAGCGCATCCGCGTGCGCGCCGCGCTCGCCGTCGAACACGCTCTTCAGCGCGTTGGCGTTGTAGGTGGGATCGCCGCCCCGCAGATCGCCCGGCGTGCAGCGCGCCACGCCGACGTCGGCCGGATCACGGGTCTCCTCACGGACGCGTCCCCCCTGCACGTCGAGGAGCAGGAACGGGCCCACGGGTGTGGCCTCGTCCCAGCCCGGCTCGCCGTGCACGACGAAGGCACGTTCGAGGTCGAGTCCCGCCAGGGCGTCCGCCATGAGCCGCGCCACGGGCGCGGAGAACGCACCGATCACGGCGAAGGGGGGCTCCGCCGGATTGGAGAGGGGACCGAGCACGTTGAAGATCGTGCGCACGCCCAGGGCCTGACGGACCGGAGCCACGGTGCGCACCGCCGGATGGAAGTCCGGCGCGAACAGGAAGACGAAGCCGGAGCGCGCCAACGCCGCGGGCACGGCGTCGGGGCCCTGGGGCCGCGCGTATCCCAGCGCCCCCAGCACGTCCGCCGCGCCCGACGCGCTGGAGACGGACCGGTTGCCGTGCTTGACCACCGGCACGCCGGCCGCGGCCGCCAGCAGAGCCGCGCCCGTGGAGAGGTTGTAGCTGCCGGAGCCGTCACCGCCCGTCCCGACGAGATCCACGGCCCCGCTTCCGGCCGGAAGCGCGACGTGACGAGCGCGCTTCCGCATGGCGACGGCGAAGCCACGCACCTCGTCGGCCGTCTCGCCCTTCGCGCGCAAGGCCGCCAGCACCGCCCCGGACCAGATGGCGTCCGTCCGCGGATCCGTGAGCACGTCCAGCAGCGCCTCCGCGTCCGGTTGCGGCAGGTCTTCGCCCCGGAGCAACCGCTCGAGCACGTCGCTCATCCGTCCGCCTGGTCCAGGAAGTTCTTGAGGAGCCGCTCGCCGTCGGGCGTGAGCACGCTCTCGGGATGGAACTGCACGCCCTCGATGGGCAGCTCCGCGTGGCGGATCCCCATCACCTCTCCGTCGGAGGTGTAGGCGGAGATCACGAGACCGCTCGCGGTCGGGGGCTCGGACACGGCCAGCGAGTGGTAGCGTCCCGCCTCGAACGGGTTGGGCAACCCCTCGAACAGGGTGCGGTGGTCGTGGTAGACCCGCGACGTCTTCCCGTGCATCAGTCGTTGGGCGCGTCCCACCTCCAGGCCGTGCGCCACCGCGATGGCCTGATGCCCGAGACAGACCCCGAGGACCGGCACCCGGCCCGATGCCGCCCGGATCATCTCCACGGACGCCCCCGCGTCCGACGGGTGACCGGGCCCGGGCGAGATGACCAGGTGCGTGGCGTCGGTCTCTGCGAGGGCGGCGGGGCCGACCTCGTCGTTGCGCAGCACGCGTACGTCGGCACCGAGCAGCTGGAACGCCTGGACCAGGTTGTAGGTGAACGAGTCGTAGTTGTCGACGAGCAGCACACGGGCGGGGGCCTTCACAGTCCCTCCTCGGCCCACGCCAGGGCGGAGCGGAGCGCTTCGCTCTTGGCCAGGACTTCCTGGTGTTCACGGTCCGGATCGCTGTCGGCTACGATGCCGGCGCCGGCCTGGTAGGTGTAGCGTCCGTTCTCGAAGACCAGCGTGCGGATGGCGATGGCCTGATCCACCGTGCCCCCCACCCCGAAGTAGCCCACCGAGCCCGCGTAGAAGCCGCGGGGCGTGGGCTCGAGCCTCCGGATGATCTCGCCGGCGCGGATCTTGGGCGCGCCCACCACCGTGCCGGCGGGAAACGCGGCCGCGAAGACGTCCAGCGCGTCCGTGCCGGGTGCCAGCACGCCCTTCACGCCGCTCACCATGTGGATGACGTGGCTGTAGCGCTCGATGGTGCGGAAGGGCTCCACCCGGATGCTGCCCGGCACCGCCACCCGTCCCAGGTCGTTGCGGGCCAGGTCCACGAGCATGACGTGCTCGGCGTTCTCCTTGGGATCCGCGAGCAGATCGCGGATGCGCTCCTCATCCTCCGCATCGGTTGCCGCGCGCGGCCGCGTGCCCGCGATGGGCCGGAGCGAGGCCTCCCGCCCCGAGAGCGTGACCAGCGCCTCGGGAGAGGAGCCCACGATCTGCAGGTCGCCGAAGTCGAGGAAGTAGAGGTAGGGAGAGGGATTGAGCAGGCGCAGCGCCCGATAGACCTCGAAGGGACTCAGGTCGGTCTCGCCGCTGAAACCGATGGAGAGGACGATCTGGTAGATGTCGCCCGCTTCGATGTGCTGCTTCGCCTCCAGCACCGCGTCCGTGAAGGCCGCCGGGGACAAGGTGGGCGTCGGCGGTCCGTGGCGGCCGGGGGGACCGGCGTCGGGGAGGGCGCCGCGCAGCGCGCCGACCACGTCGGCGCGCAACCGCTGTCGCTCCTCCTCGGATCCGTCGTGCAGCAGCGCCGCGCGCCGGGTCATGTGATCGAACACCAGGATGGAGCGGGGTGCGAAGAAGCGTCCCAGCGGCGGCTCCGGCGGTGGGCCGCGATGGACCACCTCCTCGAACCAGCGATGCAGTCCGAAGCCGAGCGCCCCCACCAGGCCCCCGGTGAAGGGCACGCCGGCGGGCGCGGGCGCGGGCCGCGGGGCCCGCTCGACGGCAGCGCGGATCTCCGACAGCAGCCCCGCCCGCGACCCGGGCAGAGGCCGCCGCTCCCCACCCACGACGAGCCCATCGGCATCCAGCGCGACCTCGAGCCCACCGCCGAAGCCGATGAACGAGAAGCGCGCGATCCGCTCCCCGCCCTCGACGCTTTCCAGCAGGAAGCGGGGCCCCAGCGGGCGCAGCTTCAGGTAGGCGGAGACCGGGGTGTCCAGATCCGCGGTGATGTCGAAGTACTGTCGCATGTGCCTCCGTCCGGCGTACCGGAAAAAGAAAACGCCCGCCTCCCTCGCGGAGGCGGGCGTCTCAGACCCAGCGGGTCCCCGACCTAACGGCCGATGAGATCCTCCTCCGCGCGCACGGGTCCCCGCCACCACCAGGCCTGGTGGCGTCGGGCGTGCCATGCGGAGGTGCCGTGCCGAGTCATGCTCAACGGATAGGCCGAGCGCGTGCCGACGTCAAGATGCCCCTGGCGATGCCGCGGCGTTCCTACGACTCTGGGGCGATGGCAGGCTCGAAGCGGAAGAAGGGCGCGATCCAGCGCGCACGGCGGCTGGTGCGGCGAGCGGCCGGGAGTGGCTCCAAGAAGCCGGGAGCCGCGCCCGGGACGCTGGTCCACATCGGGAAGGTGCGGGAAGGCCCGGTCGCCCTGCGGGCGATGGACTTCGAGACCGGTCGGCTCGACGAGCACACCCTGACGGACGCGAAGGCCTGCGCCGACCTGATCGCCCGTCCCGGCGTCACCTGGATCGACATCGACGGGGTGCACGACACGGAGCTCATCGCGTCGCTGGGCGAGCGCTTCGGGATCCACCGCCTGGTGCTCGAGGACATCGTGCACACGCACCAGCGCGCGAAGGTGGAAGCCTACGACGGTCACCTGTTCATCGTGCTGCGCATGCTGCGCCTGGACCCCGTGACGCTGGCCGTGGACGACGAGCAGGTGAGCTTCATCCTGGGCAAGGACTACGTGCTCTCCTTCCAGGAGGCGCCCGGGGACGTATTCGATCCCGTACGCGAGCGCCTGAGGCACGGACGCGGGCTCATCCGCGGACGTGGGCCCGACTACCTCGCGTATGCGCTGATGGACGCCGTGGTGGACCACTACTTCCAGGTGGTCGAGGCCATCTCGGACGCGGCCGACCAGCTGGAGGAGGCGCTGCTGGGGCAGCCCGGCTCCGACCTGGGAGCGCGCATCCATCACCTGAAGCGCGAAGCCCTGCTGATGCGACGCGCGGTGTGGCCGCTGCGTGAAGCCCTCAGCGTGCTCTACCGCGACGAGTTCACGCTCATCGCCGCGGAGACCCGCACCTTCCTGCGCGACGTCTACGACCACACGGTGCAGGTGATCGACTCCGTGGAGACGCTGCGGGACGTGCTCACGGGCTCCATGGACCTGTTCCTGTCGCTGCAGAGCAACCGCATGAACGAGGTCATGAAGGTGCTCACGCTGGTCACCAGCATCTTCATCCCGCTGTCCTTCCTGGCCGGTCTGTACGGCATGAACTTCGACCACATGCCGGAGTTGCATCTGTCCTGGGGGTATCCGGCCCTGCTGGGGCTGATGGTCGCCGTGGTGCTGGGCATGCTGGCCTTCTTCCGGCACAAGCGCTGGTTGTGATGCAGGCGCCGCAGGAGGACTCGGCGGCCCTGGACGGGTTGGCGCAGGAGGCCGCCGTGACCGTGCGCGGCCTGCTGGACACCCATCTGTTCACGATGGGCAACCAGGACGTGACCGTCTCCAACATCCTGGCCGCCCTGCTGGTGATGCTGGCGGGGTTCTTCCTCTCCCAGGCCAGCCGCCGCGTGGTGCGCGGCATCTTCCGTGCCCGTCGGGTCTACGACGAAGGACTGATCGGCACCGCGCAGCGCCTCGTGCGCTACACCATCCTGGTGCTGGTCATCTTCCTCGCGCTGGACCAGATCGGCATCGACCTCTCCACGCTGTTCGCGGCCGGTGCCATCGCGGCCGTCGCCATCGGGTTCGCGCTCCAGAACATCCTGCAGAACTTCGTGGCCGGGATCATCCTCCTGGTGGAGCGCAGCATCACACCCCTGGACGTCCTGAACGTGGACGGGCAGATCGTGCGCGTCGTGGACATGCGCATCCGTTCCACCATCGTGCGCACGCTGGACGAAGAGGAGATCATCATCCCCAACGCGCAGCTCGTGCAGTCCAGCGTGAAGAACTACACGCTGCGCGACCCGCTGTACCGCCTGCGCACGCAGGTGGGGGTCTCCTATTCGTCCGACGTGGATCAGGTGTTCAAGGTCCTGATGGACGCCGCCACCACCATCCCGAACCAGGACACCAAGCGCACGCCGGTGGTCCTGTTCACCGAGTTCGGGGATTCCGCGCTCAACTTCGACGTGTCCATCTGGGTGCGCGATCCCTGGCTGACCCGCCGCACGCGCTCGGAGCTCAACCACTCGATCTGGCGGCACCTCAAGGAGGCCGGCATCGTGGTGGCCTTCCCGCAGCTCGACATCCACTTCGATCCGCCGGGACACCCGAACGCACCACCCGCGCCCCGCGCGTTGGGCTGAGCGGTCGCCGAGGCCCCGCCGTCTCCGGGGGGGCGCCGTTCCGGGGGGCGCCGAACCCAGACCCCGACCGACCCGCGCACCGCCGTTCCGGCGGGCGCGCTACTCCGCGTCCGCCAGCCGCAACGCCGTGGCCACCGTGGCGTCCACGACCCGCGCCATGAAGGCGTAGTCGAGCGTCTCGGCGCGGTCGCTCGCGCGGTGGTAGTGCGGATTCCGCAGGAACGCCGTGTCCGTGATCATCAGGGCCGGCTGGCCCTCCGACCAGAAGCTGGCGTTGTCCGACAGACGCGTCTGCCAGACCAGCCAGCCCCGGAACGGCGTCACCAGCGGCACCACGGGAAGGTCAGGCACCCGCGCACGTGCCGACTCCACGAACGTGCGCAGCAGCCGCCGCGACTGCCCGTCGCCCGTCACCGCCAGGAAGTCGCCGGTGCGGGGGATGCGCTTCCACGCGATGAGGGCCGGCACCTTCTGCGTGTCCGGGCGGGCGTCCGCGTAGCCGATCATCTCGTAGACGAGCGCCCCGGCATACCGCACGCCCGCGGCCCGCGCGGCGCGCGCGTGCCGCCGGCTGCCCACCCGGTAGGTCGTGGTCTGCTGCTCCTCCAGGTCGAACGCCACCAGCTCCACCGTGGCGTGCAGGGATCGTCCCGCGAGCGCTCGGGCACTCTCGAGCAGACCGGCCACGCCGGACGCATTGTCATCCGCGCCCGGGCTGCTGGCGATGGTGTCGTAGTGGGCCCCGATGAGCACGCGCGGCCGGACCGGGTCCCGGCCGGGGATCTCGGCGACCACGTTGTGGTGCGTGCGGCCCCGGAACGCGAACGGGCGCAGCTCGGCGTCCAGACCCACCGCCGCGAGCTGCTCCTGGACGTACCGCGCGGCCGCGGCGTGGGCGGCCGGGGCGCGCTCGGGGTGGCGCACGCCCTCCAGCGCGCGCACGTGCGCTTCCAGGCGGGCCGGGTCGGCCGCGCGCTCCGTCGGGTCTCCGCTCAGGAGCCCGGTGCCTGCCCCGCGGGCGTCAGGGACCAGAAGCCGATGCCTCCGGACTGATGGCCCAGGTCCACAGTGGCCACGCGCACACGCCGCTCGAGGTCGAAGACGTCGAGCGTGCCCGGGACGGAGCCGATGGACTCGTTGGTCACGAAGGCGTAGCGGCTGTCGGGGCTGGCCACCACGCCGTGGGTGATCGGGCGGCTGGTCGGCAGGCGCGCCACCTCGGTGCCGTCCTGCAGATCGATGATGGAGACCGACTGCTCGGACTTGAGCGTCGCGACCAGCCAGCGGCCGTCGGGGGTGACCTCCAGGTTGTAGGGGGAGCGGCCCGTGGAGAGACGGCGCGCCACTCCCCACTCCTCGGTGTCGATCTCCAGCACGACGCCGCCCTTGTTGCACGCCACGTAGACGTAGCGGGCACGCGAACCTTCTCCGGGCTCGGCCCACGTGGGGGAGCACACGGCCCCGGCGGCCATGGCCTCGCGCTGCAGATGGCCGGCGTGCCCGCCACCGGACCCGCCGTGTTCGCCCAGGTCGGCCGCGGGCAGCGCCGCCTCCGCCCCCGGCGTCACCGAGAGGCGGCGGCTGACCGCCATGGTGCTCCGGTCGATCTCGACGAGCTGATCCGAATGCATGCAGGCCGAGTACTGCCGGTCGCCGGCCTGGTTCAGCCGGCTGCCGTGCGGCATCAGGCACGTCGGGATGCGGGCCACCTCCAGCATCGTGGGCGCATAGACCACGGAGATGTCCGACGGCACCATCTCGCCGTGCAGGTTGAAGTTGGCCACGAAGACCAGCTCGCCGTCGGGCGACACGCCCATGGTGGCGGGGAAGAGCCCGAGCGGCGTGCGCGCCACCAGCGTGTCGGGGCCCGCATGGAACTTCCACAGGTGCCCGTAGGGCGTTCCGTGGGCGATGGTCACGTACCAGAACCGCCCGTCCGGGGAGACGCTCAGGCCGTGGGCGCCATCGTTGTCGGCCGGCATGATGCCGACCGGGATCTCGTGCTCGACCCGGGCGCCACGCCCGGGCTCGAACACCACGCGGCTGATGAGATCGGAGGACTCGTTGGCCACGTACACCCGGTAGGCCGGGCCCTCCTGCCCCACCAGCGGGGAGCCCAGGGCCAGGAGCAGCAGCGGGAGAAGGTGGCGCGAACGGCGCACGGGGATCATGGCAGCCTCGGTGCGGCCGGCGGCGGGAGACGGAAGAGGGAGGCGGGATCGATCCCGCCTCCCTCGCAGGCCGGCGTCAGGGTCGAGCGTCCCCAGGGGGAGCTACTCCCACTCCTCCTCGTCCTCCTCGGCCTCCTCCTCCCACTCCTCACCGTCCTCGTCGTCGTCCTCGTCGTCGTCGTCGTCCCAGTCGAAGTCGTCGTCCCCTTCTTCCGAGTCGTCGAAGTCTTCTTCGAACCCTTCCTCGTCCTCATCCCAGTCGTCCCGATTGAGGATCTCGTCGGACTCAACGATCGACCGCGTCAGGGTAAACATCGCTCTCGGGTTCCTCCCTTAGCCGTTCCATGTAGAAGGTGGACCTGGCGCCGGTCCGACCTCGGCCCGCTGTGGCGGCGCGACGGGGCCACGCCGCGCGTCTGGCCCTAATATCGCCCGCTGGATGGAGTGTCAAGCGCACCACGCGTCGTCGTGGAGCGAGCCGCCTCCGCTGGCGTGCGAGCCGCCAGGGGAACCCGTGGATCCCGGGCCCGCGCCTTGGCCTCCACACCCCGAATGGGATAGAATCGGGGTCTCCCGGCGTATCCCAGGAACGAGACGCCTCCCAGCCGGAGACCGCACGTGCGCAGGATCACAACCCTAGCCCTCCTCGCCGCCACGCTTCCCCTGGCCTGCGGCCGTGGGGGTGCCTACGGAGACGCCAACAGCGTCATCGTCGGCGCCCCGAACGAGCTGTGGGAGCGGGTGGAGACGCCGACCCGCACCGCGCTCGAGCGGCGGGTCTTCACGGTGGCCGAGGAGAAGGCGTTCACGGTCACGCAGATCGATCCCCGGGAGGCCGACTGGGGCAACCTGCAGCAGTTCAAGCAGGTGCTCGTGATCGGTGAGGCCAACGATCCCTGGGTCGCCGAGGCCCTGGCCGAGCGCGACGGCAACCAGGCCCTGGCGCCCCCCCAGATCCTCCAGGTCATGGACGTCTGGGCCCGCAGCCAGCTCGTGACCGTGATGCTGCTGAACGACGGGGATGCCGCCGCCCAGGTGGAGCGGCTGCTCCCCGAGCTGGCGGAGCTCTACGAGAGACAATACCGCGACTACGTCGTGGCGCGGATGTTCCTGACGGGCCGCGACTCTGCGCTGGCGGACACGCTCCGCGCCGAGGCGGGGTTCGAGCTGCTCCTTCCCGTGGTGTACCAGTGGCGGCGCGAGGACAGCACCTTCATCTTCCGCAACGACAACCCCGACCCGTCCGAGCTGATCCGGCAGGTCGCGGTGACCTGGTGGACCCCGGTGCCGCCCAACGTACAGCCCGAATCGCTGCTGGAGTGGCGGTCGGACATCGCGAACCGGTACTACGAGGACGAGCAGGTCGTGAAGCTGGAGGGCGTGCAGGGCGGGCCCGGCACGATCGGCGGCAACAAGGCCTACCAGATCCAGGCCACGTGGGAGAACCCCCCCGGGGGCTGGCCCGCGGGCGGACCGCTCCTGATGCGCGCCATCATCTGCGAGGAGCAGAACCGGATGTACCTCCTGGACGCCTGGCTGTACGCGCCCGGGAAGGAGAAGTACGAGTACGTGATCCAGTTGGAGACCATCCTGAATTCCTTCCGCTGCGGCACGTAGCCCAGCGGGAGGAGCAGCCGCGCCGGGGGCCGTGAGCTTCGTACATCTCCACACCCACTCCGAGTACTCCCTCCTCGACGGCGCCAACCGCATCCGGGATCTGGTCCGGCGCGCGGGTGACTTCGAGATGCCCGCGCTCGCGCTCACGGATCACGGGTGCATGTTCGGCGCCTGGACCTTCCAGAAGGAAGCCCGCAAGGCGGGTGTGAAGCCCATCCTGGGGATGGAGGCGTACGTCGCGCCCGGAGACCGCCGCGACCGCACCCGATCGGGACAGGGCGAGCGGGCCTACTACCACCTCGTGCTGCTGGCCCGCGACCGTCAGGGCTACCGCAACCTCGTCAAGCTCAGCTCGCTCGGGTACACGCAGGGCTTCTATCACAAGCCGCGCCTGGACCGGGAGATCCTCTCCACCTACTCCGACGGGTTGATCGTCAGCTCGGCCTGCATGGCCGGCGAGGTGGCGCGGCATCTCCAGGCGGGCGACGACGATGCCGCCCGCGCCACGGCGGCCTGGTACGCCGAGACCTTCCCCGGGCGCTACTACCTCGAGGTGCAGGCGCACGACTCCGAAGGGCAACGCCAGCTCAACGAGCGGGTGTTCGGGCTGGCGGAGGAGCTGGGCCTGCCCGTCGTGGCCACCAACGACACGCACTTCCTCAAGCCCGAGGACCACGAGGCCCACGACGTGCTCCTCTGCATCGGGTTGGGGAAGGATTTCTCCGATCCGGCGCGCATGCGCTACGACGACGGGCTGTACTTCAAGTCGGCGCCCGAGATCGCCGCGTTCTTCCCGGACCGTCCGGACGTGCTGGAGAACACGCTCGCGATCGCGGACGCTGTCGACCTCGAACTCGAGCGGAAATACCACCTCCCCAACTTCCCGCTCCCGGACCGCTACAGCGATCCGAACGACTACCTGGTGCACCTGTCGGAGGAGGGGGCGCGTGCCCGGTATGGCGACCCGCTCCCCGACCCGGTGCGCGAGCGCCTCGACTACGAGCTCGGCGTCATCACGCAGACGGGCTACGCCGGGTACTTCCTCATCGTCTGGGACTTCATCGCCTGGGCGCGCAGCAAGGACATCCCGGTGGGACCGGGCCGTGGATCGGCGGCCGGCTCCCTGGTGGCCTATGCGCTGGGGATCACCAACCTGGACCCGATCCGCTTCGACCTGCTGTTCGAGCGCTTCCTGAATCCGGAGCGCGTGTCGATGCCCGACATCGACATCGACTTCTGCTTCGAACGCCGCGGCGAGGTCATCGAGCACGTGCGCGAGAAGTACGGCCGCGACGCGGTCGGCCAGATCATCACGTTCGGCACCATGAAGAGCCGGGCCGTGATCCGCGACGTGGGGCGTACGCTGGGATTCGAGCCGTCGGAGACCGACCGGATCGCCAAGCTGATCCCGAACGCCCCGGGACAGAGCTTCACGGTGGAGGAGGCGGTCAAGAACCTGAAGGAGGTGCGGGACCTCTACCAGTCGGATGACCGCCACCGGCGTCTGTTCGACTACTCCACGACCCTGGAAGGCCTGTCCCGACATGCGTCGGTGCACGCCGCCGGCGTGGTGATCGCGCCCGGACCCCTGGACGAATACGTCCCGGTCTGCGTCCAGAGCCGGGGAGGCCGCTCCAACGGCGCCAACGGGGACGGGAGCGGGGACGAGGCCCCCGATGTCGTGACGCAGTACGACATGAACTGCCTCGAAGACGCCGGGATGCTCAAGATGGACTTCCTGGGTCTGAAGACGCTCACGGTCATCTCCGACGCGGTCGCGATGATCACGGAGCGGCATGGCGGCCTGACGCACCCGACGACCGGCGACGTCTACGCCTCCATGGACGATGTGCCCCTGGACGACCCCGCCGTCTACCGGATGCTTTCCCGGGGAGGCACGCTGGGGGTCTTCCAGTTCGAATCGTCGCTGGCCACGGACAAGCTGCGCGCGATGCGCTGCGACCGCTTCGAGGACCTGGTCGCCACCAACGCCTTGATCCGCCCCGGACCCCTGGATTCCGGCATGGCGGACGTGTACGTCCGCCGCAAGCTGGGCCAGGAGCCCGTGCGCTATCCGCATCCGGATCTGGAGATGACGCTCGAGCCGACCTACGGCGTGATCGTCTACCAGGAGCAGGTGATGCGGATCGCCAACGTGCTCGCGGGCTTCTCGCTCGCCGAAGCCGACGTGCTCCGCAAGGCGGTCGGCAAGAAGATCCAGGAGCTGATCGAGAAGGAGCTCGGCACGTTCGTCACGCGCGCGGTCGAACGGGGCGTGAACAAGAAGATCGCCGAGGACCTGGCCCAGCAGATCGAGACCTTCGGCCGCTACGGCTTCAACAAGAGCCACGCCGCCGCCTACTCCCTGATCTCCTACCAGACGGCCTGGCTCAAGGCGCATTATCCGGCCGAGTTCATGGCGGCGCTGCTCTCGTCGGTGCTCGACAAGACCGACGACGTCGTCACCTACATCGGCGAGTGCCGGGCGCTGCCCAAGAGCGTGGAGCGCCTGGAGGAGCCCGTGCAGGTGCTCCCGCCGGACGTGAATCAATCCCGCTGGAAGTTCACCGTGGTGGACCCGACCCGGATCCGGTTCGGGCTCGGCGCGGTGAAGGGGGTCGGGTCGGCGGCGGTGGACTCCATCCTGAAGGCCCGCACCGACGGCCCCTTCAAGAGCCTCTTCGACTTCCTGGAGCGGGTGGAGCTCCGGGCCCTGGGCAAGCGCGCCACCGAAGCGCTGATCTGCGCGGGCGCCCTGGACGCGTTCGGCCACCGCGCGCAGCTCCTGGCCGGCCTGGACACGGCCTTCGCGGAGGTGCAGGCCCGGCAGGCGGAGGAGGCTGCCGGCCAGGCGTCGCTGTTCGGCGGGGAGGCTGCGGTCGCCCGGCACGCGCCGCCTCTCCCGCGCGTGCCCGAATGGCAGGAGCCCGTACGGCTGGCCCGCGAGAAGGAGACGCTCGGGTTCTTCATCTCGGGACATCCCCTGGAGCGCCTGCGCGACGTGGTGGAGGCGTTCGGCTCCACGCGCACGTCGGATCTCAAGGAACGCGGGGGGCAGCCGGTCGACCTGGCGGGCGTCGTCACGTCGGTGGCCCGCCAGATCTCGCGGCGCGACAACTCCGAGTGGGGCAAGGTGACCCTGGAGGACTTCCACGGGTCGGCCACCATCCTGGCCTTCAAGGACGCCTGGGAAGGACACAAGGCCCTGCTGCAGCAGGACGCCCTGGTGCTGATCTCGGGGAAGGTGTCGGGACGCGAGCGCGACGAGGAGGATCCCCCGGTCTTCCTGGACTCGGCGCTCCTCCTGGACGACCTGACCGACTCGGAGCGGTTGGCCGTCCAGATCGAGCTGGACTTCGAGGCCTCCCGCCCGCCGGACATCGCGCGCGTGCGCGAGGTGCTCGCGCGGCATCCCGGGAAGGCCCCGGTGGAGTTCCGGGTCGGCCAGGACAACGGACGTCCGGCGCCGCGCCTGCGCTCCCGGTCGCTCTGCGTGCGGCCGGACATCGACACCTTGAACGAGCTCCGCGCCCTCCTCGGGGACCGCCGCGTCCGGCTGATCCGGCGCTGAGGAAGGGGCCGCCGCGGCGGCGGCCCAACTGGCCTGGAACGCGAAATGCTGCCATCCTCCGGGATCGACCCCGGCGGCTCCCCCAGCCTCCGGGGCCGGCTCGGCCGGACCGGCCGATCGCCCCGGCCGATGCATCGTTGCGCACCTCACGCTGGAGCCTTGGATGCCTGATCCGCGTTCGCGTTCCGCCCGGCTCGCCGGTGCGGCCGTCCTGATCCTCCTCCTCGCCGGCGGGCCGCTGGCGGCCCAGCAGGTGGGCCCGGCCCGGGGCACCCTGGTCGTGGTGGGAGGCGGCCTCACGGATCCGGCCATCTGGGCCCGCTTCGTCGAGCTGGCCGGGGGTCCGCAGTCCTCCATCGTCGTGATCCCCACAGCGGGGGGCGGGGAGGACTACGATGCGTACTATCCCGGTCTGGACGCGCTGCGCGCGGCCGGGGCGGAGACCCTGACCGTCCTGCACACCTACGACCGCGCCGAGGCCGATACGGAGGCCTTCGTGGCGCCGCTCCGGGAGGCCACCGGGGTGTGGTTCCCCGGCGGACGGCAGTGGCGGCTGGCGGACGCGTATCTGGGGACCCGGACCCAGCGCGAGCTGGAGGCCCTCCTGGCGCGGGGCGGGGTCATCGGCGGCTCCTCCGCCGGGGCCACCATCCAGGGCTCCTATCTGGTCCGTGGCGACACCGGGAGCAACGAGATCATGATGGGCGACCACGAGGAGGGCTTCGGCTTCCTGCGCAACGTGGCCGTGGACCAGCACCTGCTGCGGCGCAACCGCCAGTTCGACCTCATCGAGGTCATCCGGGCCAAGCCGGAGCTGCTGGGGATCGGCATCGACGAGAACACGGCGATCGTCGTCAGTGGCGATTCCTTCGAGGTGCTGGGCCAGGGGTACGTGGCCATCTACGACGCCCAGCGGCAATTGGACTCGGGCGGGCTGTTCTACTTCCTGGCACCAGGGGACCGCTTCGATCTCGCGACGCGCGAAGCCGTGCGGCCGGCGATCGAGCGGCGGCCCCTGCCCCGCGTGGAGAAGGAGCCGTGGCCGAAGGGCACGGGCGGCCGGTGAGGCGCCGGCGGCTCCTCCCGGCGCTCCTGGGCGTGCTGGCCGCCTGCGGCCGGGGCGACGAGGCGGAGCCGCGCCCACCCACCACCGACGCCATGGTGGAGAGCGTGCCCGGGTGCGCCCGTCAGATCGAGACCCGGGGCGCGCAGCTCGCCGTCGTAGCGGAGCTGCGCGACGTCGAGGGGTGCGAGGACGGGACCCTGGAGGTGACCGTGCGCTGGCCGGATGGCCGCACCCAGGCGCTGTCCCTGGACGGGATGGGATTCCCCTCCGATCTCCAGGTCATCGATCTCCACGAGGACGGTACCGAGGACCTGTTGATCGGGCACCAGGACCTGAGCGGGGATCCGCCCCGCGTACGCGCCTTCGAGTCGGTCTCCGGAGGTCGGCTGCGCGACTTCGAGCTGGAGCCTCCAATCGACATCGATCTGCCGGGGTACGCCGGCGGCGGCCACTTCCACACCCGCGGCGGTCGCCTGTTCTTCAGCCATCCGGCCCCCAGCGGTGAGCGGACCATCGCCTACAACGAGCGCCTCCGGGTCTGGGAGGAGATCGACCTGAGCCGGTTCGAGACCGACCGACCGCGGTGAGCGTGCACCCCGTCCTCCATACCCGCCGCCTCACCCTGCGGCCGGTGACCGCGGAGGACGCCTCGATCCTGCTGGCCTTCTTCCGCCTGCCCGGCGTGCGCCGCTGGCTGTTGGACGACGTCCTGGTCGAGCGGGCCTGGGTGGAGCGGGAGATCCACGACGCGCGCGTGCGGTTCGAGCAGCACGGCGCAGGACTGTGGGCCGTGGAGGAGCCCTCCGGCGAGCTGGTCGGATGCGCAGGCTTCCGTGCGTTCCACGAGCCGCCGGAGATGGAGCTCCTCTTCGCGATCCGCGACGACCGCTGTGGCCTGGGCTACGCCACCGAGGTGGGTACCGCCCTGGTCCAGCACGCCTTCGCGATCCTGGGGTGGGAGGCCGTGACCGCCAGCCACGACGCGGAGCATGCCGCGTCCGGACGGGTGCTGGCGAAGCTCGGGTTCGTGCAGGTGGGGCGCGGCATCCGCAGCGGGCTCGACACCGTCACCTGGCGCAGGGAGTCCACCGGCGTCGGGCCGCGCCCCGACTAGCGGCCCGAGCGCGAGCCTCCCCACGGGCGGCCCCGTCCGGGGCTCGGGCCCGTGGCGCTCCCGACCCGCGCGGGATGACCCGTGGGTACGGTGCGCTCCTAGTGCGTGCCCGCCATCCGGTCCAGGAAGGCCTGCTCCTCGCGGCTGAGGCTCGCGACACCGTCGGTCTCGGCCCGCTGCAGCAGCGTCTCCACCTCGTCCCGATTGAGCACGTGGAGGCGCTCCCGGTCGATGCCCCGCCACCGCACCAGGGCTTCACGGTCCCGTGCGCCCGGCATGGAGATCCGGTTGCCGTGCGGCGTGGGCGGCGCCTTGAACTTGCGGATGCGCTGCTTCCGGCGCAGGTCGCTCAACCACAGGTAGAGGAAGCCCGTGGCCAGGCCCCCCAGGTGCGCATAGTGGGCGATCCCCCCGCCGCCCCCGGACACCCCGCTCCAGAGGCTGACGACCACCAGGAGCGTGGTCAGCATCCAGGCCTGGACCGGCAGGACGCCCCAGATGTAGATGAGCTCCCGCGGCCAGAAGTACGCGAAGCCCAGCAGCACTCCGTATACGGCTCCCGAGGCGCCGATCACGGCCGCGCGGGGCTCCAGGAAGGAGAAGAGCGCTCCGCCGAACCCCGAGAGGAAGTACAGGAGCAGGAAGCCCTTGCCGCCGAGGCGCATCTCCAGACGGGGCCCGAAGAAGAACAGCCCGATCATGTTGAAGAGGAGATGCCAGCCGTCCGCATGGACGAACATGTACGTGACGAGCGTCCAGGGCGTCTGGATGAAATAGAGCGGCTGGAACGCCAGGAGGACGCGCACACCGGGAGATGCCTGCGTCAGCAGGAAGACGACCACGTTCGCGACCAGCAGCCGCGTCACCCAGGGTGTCATCCCGATCAACGCGCTCGGACCCCCGCTCCACAGGTGTGCCCCCGACCCTCCTCCCTACCGGGAAGGGGGCCTCGCCGGTTTCAACATAGCATGTCCTTGACGCCGGCCCCACCCGGTCGCCACCGTCCCGGGCGCGCTCGCGAAGGCGGCCGCATGCGGGCACGCGGGAGCCGATCCGACCTGCCCATCCCCCTCGAAACACCCGCATCATGACGGATTCGCCCGACACGCTCCGCTACCCGGTCGGCCGCTTCGCCGCCCGGAGCCTGGACCCGGCCGACGAGGAGGCGCTGATCGATGCGCTGGCGGCCCAACCGGCCGCGCTGGCCGCCGCCGTGGCGGGGCTGGACGACGCGCGCCTCGACACACCCTACCGACCCGGTGGGTGGACGGTCCGGCAGGTGGTCCACCACCTGCCCGACAGCCACATGAACGCATACGTGCGCATGCGGAAGGCCGCCACGGAGGAGACGCCCGTCATCACCACCTACGAAGAGGCCGAGTGGGCCGGGCTGGCCGACGCCCGTCTCGGGTCCGACGTGTCCCTTCGCCTGCTGGACGCACTGCACGTGCGTTGGGTCGCGTTCCTGCGCGGGTTGGACGCCAGCGGCCGCGCCCGCGCGTTCCGACACCCCGAGCTGGGGCCCATGAGCATCGGCACGGCGCTTCAGCTCTACGAATGGCACGGTCGCCACCACATCCGGCACATCACCGCCCTGCGCGAGCGGTCGGGCTGGTGAGCCGCCATCCTTGTCGTCGGCGCGCGCGCTCGGACGCGCCGTGCGCCCCCGTCCCGATCCCAGGAGTCCGGCCCATGCGCACCACCCTGCTCTTCGCGCTACCCCTCGTGCTCGGCGCCCGCGGCCTCGCCGCCCAGGCCCCACCGCCCGCCCAGCAGATCGCCGCCGCCGTCCTCGCTGCACCAGAAGACAAGCGCGCATCGGCCACGGTGCTCGGCTTCGATCGTTCCGGAGAGGTGGTCACGCTCCGGGAGGGATCGGGAGACCTCGTCTGCCTGGCCGACGCGCCGGGGGACGACGCCTTCAGCGTGGCGTGCTACCACGAATCCCTGGAGCCGTACATGGCGCGCGGACGCGAGCTGCGGAAGAGCGGGGTGACGGACACGAACGAGATCAACCGCATCCGCTGGAGCGAGGCCGACGCGAAGACCCTCTCCATGCCGACCGCGCCGGCATCGCTGTACGTCCTCAGCGGAGGCCGCTTCGATCCCGCGTCCGGGACGGCTCCGGAGGCGAAGCTGCGCTGGAACATCTACACGCCCTGGGCCACCGGGGCCACGACGGGCCTGGCCGAGCGCCCGGGCATCCCGGGCGAGCCCTGGCTGATGTTCGGCGGCACGGCGGGCGCGCACATCATGATCGTGCCCTGACGTGCGGGAGTCGCTGCGGGTGAGACCGCCGCTCTCATCTGCTGCGCGCCTGCCCGGGCGTCGGGCCGGCGGGCGGGCGCTGCCGGCTCCGCTGGCCCTGCTCGTGGCGCTGGCGGCGTGCGGCGAGGAGCCTCCACGCACCTTCGAGGCGCCCGCCGCGGCTGATCCCGCACCGTCCGGCCCCGAGCGCACGGTGCAGGATGGGGCAAGCCTCGCGCAGGCGCTGTCCGACGCGACCGGCCCGCTCCGCATCCGGCTGGAGGCCGGACGCTACGGGCTCGACGCCCTACCTCCGTTGGTGGGCACGGGGATCGAGCTGGTGGGGGCCGGGCCGGATGCCACCGAGCTCACGGGCGGGCTGCGTCTGGACGGCTGCACCGGATGTCGCCTGACGGACCTCACGCTGCAGGGCCCCGGCCCGCTGCTCCTCGCGCGCGGGGGCTCGGTGAGCGTGGAGGACGTCCGCCTGATCGGCTCGGCCCCCTCGGACACCGCTGCCGTGGTGGTGCGATCGGGCAGCGTCGAGCTCGAAGGTGTGCTCGTCGACGGCTTCGCGGTGGGGGTGGCGCTGTCCGACTCCGCGCGGGCGCAGGTCCGCCACAGCGTCCTCGGGACCACACGTGCGGGTGTGCACCTGGGCGGTGGAGCCGGCGCGATCGTGGTGGACAACCTCTTCCGGGGGGAGGGCTGCCCGGTGTGGCGCGACGAGGACGCCTTCCCCGGCGACGACGCGTCCGGGTTCATGCTGCTCGGCAACCTGACGAGCGGGGAGGCCACTGCATTCTCGCCGGCCTGCCTGGGGACGGATGCGCTGCGCTGGGACGATCCCGACGCCGTGCCGGTGCGACTCGAGCTCGAGCGCATCCCCGCGCTCACTCCCGCGCTCGCCCCTCGCTGAGTCGACCGCCCTGGCGGCTATCCTGCGGGGATCGAATCCGGCCTCGAAGCCCCCGCCGCCGGTGAAGGGACGCTCGATGCGAACGGACTCGCGCCGTGCGGGCGGGCGGTCCGTGAAACACGTCGGCCCGCAACGCTCCACGCCCCTCGGGGCCGGGTCACCGGCATCGGGCTTGCGCTCCGTTCCTGCCGCCGGCGCGTGCTGCGCCGGTCGAACCGGATCGACGCGAGGAGAGCAGGATGGCGCACGAACCCACACCCGACCGGCAGGACGAAGAAGGCGATCGGAAACCGCTCCCCCCCGACGTGCAGGAGGGGGAGGAGCCGTCACGCGGCAACCTGGGCGCCGGACGCAAGCACGGTGTGCAGCGGCGACCGCGCGACCAGCGTGGCGATCCGGACCCGAAGCAACGAGGCGGCTGAGCGCGCGGGCCACGGGGCCGGCAAAGCGCCTATTCCGCTTCGGCCTCCGCGATCGCGCGCTCAAGGGCGTCCTTGTCCATGCGGCTGCGGCCCGGCACGTCGAGCTCCCGGGCCCGGGCATAGAGCTCTGCCTTGGTCGGTGCACCGCCGTGGCCGTCGGACGACGAGGAGTCCCGGACGTCAGGCTGGTCGATCTCGACTCCGTTGCCGGCTCCGTGCTCCAGGCGCGCCTTCAGCACCGCGATGAGGTCCACGATCCGCGCCTCTCCCTCTTCGGCCAGCGCCTCGCGGGGCGCCGCCACCAGGTCCGTTCCGGAACGCGCCTTCCTTTGCGCCAGATCCGTGAGGCGTTCGGCTTCGTGATCGCTCAACGCATCCTCTGGCACCGTGTCGGCCGTCATGCGCCGGATGACGTCGCGCATGCGCGCCGACGCCGCCTTCGGGGCCGGCGCCTCCAGGGCGAGTCCCACGTCCGCGGGCGTGCGCAGCTCGTCGGCGTAGCGCAGCGTCTCCGCCCGGAGGATGCCGTCCTCGGCAAGGATGGCCGTCAGGTACTCCTTGCCCCGCATCACGAAGGTGGCGATGCCGGCGCGGTTGGCCTGCTCCATGGTGGCCGCCAGCAGGCGGTAGGCTTTGGTGGAGTCACCGGAGGGCAACAGGAAGTACGCACGTTGGAAGCGCATGGGATCGAGCTCCGAACGCGGGACGAACCGTCGCAGGTCGATCTCGCGCGACTTCTCCGGACGAAGCGCCTCGAGCTCGTCGTCGCGGACGACCACCCACCCTGTGTCGGTCTCGAAGCCGCGCACGATCTGGTCGGGAGGCACCTCGGTGCCCTCCTCCGGACAGACGTAGCGCCGGCGGAGGGGGCGTCCGTCGGGCGACAGCATGCGCAGCGACGTCGTCCGCCCACGCACGGCGGAATAGAGCTGAACGGGCACGTTGACCAGCCCGAAGGCGATCGACCCCGACCAGAAGGGGCGCGGGGCCGCGACATCACCGCCTGCATCAGGCACTGGCCAGGCTCGCTTCCAAGGCTTCGCGCAGCGAGGCACCCTCTGCGCGCGTGCGCCGGTGTGGCTCGATGTCGATGGTCTTGCCGCTCGCCTTCGCGTCGATGAGCTCGAGCAGCCGCTCCCGATGCTCGTCCGTCCAGCGCTCGGGCTCGAACGGTCCCTCCAGCGAGGCGATGAGCCGTTGCGCCAGCTCCAGCTCCGCGGGCTCGAGGTCCCTGCCCTGCGGGACGGACACCTCTCCGCCCGCCACCACCCGACTCGCTGGGCGCAGGCTCACCAGCACCAGGGCGCCCTCGTGGACGCGCAGCGCACCGCGATACTCCTTCTTGCGCATGACCCACCGGGCCACGCCCTCGCGACCGCTCGCCCTCAGTGCCTCCACGAGGGCGGCGTAGTCCGCCGCCGCTCCGTCGGGGCCCAGGTAGTACGGACGGTCGTACCAGCGATGGTCGAGCACGTCGGGCGGCACGAAGGCCTGCACGTCGATGTCGCGTGATGGCTCGGGCTCCAGCGCTTCCAGGTCGCCTTCGCTCAGGACCGCGAACGCCTCGCGATCGGGGAGCGGCACCCCCTTGCGGACGTCCTCCCGCGGCACCGGGTCGTCGGTGTCGGGATCGACCAGCTCCTGCCGGACCGGCACGCGGTCCCGCTCGTGGAGCAGTCGGAAATGGACGCCACGATCCTCGACGCCGGCGTAGAGCTTCACCGGCACCTGCACGTCATCCAGCCGGAGCACGGCCTTCCACATCGCGCGCGCCGCCATCTATTCCGCCTCGCACCGGGGGCAGAGGATCTCCGCGGTCATGGAGATCCGGACCACGCACTGAGGACACCCCGGCTGATCGCACCGGGCACAGCGCATCTCCACCTCGAACGCGTAGCGCTGAAGGCAGTGGTCGCAGATCTCGTCTCCGCCCCGTAGCCACCAGGGGAAGGACCCGGTTGCGTCCGTGGGGAGGTCTGCGGCTTCCGTTCCGCTCATCGCCCGCTTCCCGGATCCCGCTCCCGCCTCAGCCTGTGGACGGTCTCGGCCTCCAGTTCGCGCGCCTCGAAGAGGTCCCTGTCCATACGGCCGGTGACGCTGACCTGATCGCCGACGTCCACACGTTGGAGCCCGTCCTCGTCCAGCGGATTGCGCTCCATCTCGTCCACGTCCACCGTCAGTCGTCGAGTGCCGGTGTTGAGCGTGAACTCGTCGCCGGAGACCTCGGTCACGGTACCCTGCACGATCATGCGTGACTGCTCGACCGGGCCGAAGATCGATACGATCGGATCCGTGAACCAATCCTCCTCGTCGTCGTTCTGCTCGACATAGAAGTACGTGCCCAGCCGCTCGACGTAGACCGTTCGCGCCTCGATCTCGACGGACGAGAAGAAGTCGTCGTCGATCAGGCCGGAAACGGTGACAGCGTCGCCGGACCTCAGCTCGTAGCCATCGCCCCAGCGTTCCAGCTCGTCCATCTCCACCCTGATGGTCCCGTCACCGTAGTCGAGGCGGAACTCCTCGCCCATGACGGCCTGCACCTGCCCGTCGATGGAGACCCAACTGTCCTCTTCCAGCAGATGGGGGTCGCGGGTCGGTTCCTGCCCCGCCACGGGGGCGGCGGTCGACGCGGCGGCCGCCAGCAGGACCAGGGCGGCCGAGCAGCGTCCCAGGCTCGTGCGGTATCGTCTCATTGGTATCCTCCCTTTTGTCGTGGGAGAGGACTTGGGGGCAACCGGCGTGCCTGTGGGGGAGACAGCGAAATGGCACGGGCGGGAGTGCGTCAGCGAGGGTGGAGCGCCCGTCGTGTTTCAAGACCAGCGGGTGGACACGAGGACCGGGCAGGGGGCGGGGGACGGGGGACGGCGACGGCCTTCCTTCAGGAGGTTGTGGTCGGCCGCCGCTCGCGATCAGCGCACGTGGTAGTACGTCTGATCCAGATAGGCGCGCACGGTCAGGACGATCTCGTCCCCCGGCACGGCCGGAATCCGCGGGCTCCGGTACTCGTTGCTCGACCCGATGGGGTCGGCCGTCAGGTACAGGTCGGTGAGCAGCATGGTCTGCGGCAGCTCGAATCGCTTGGTCTGCCCTGTTGTCACGGTACCGAGGCGCTCCGAGCGTCCCGACGCGACGGCGTGGATGGTCATGTCCAGGAAATTGTCGTTGCGCACCGCGACGGTGATCGGGTCTCGATCCGCGAATGCGGACGGCGAGTCCATGCCGTCCGACGCGCATCCCGACGCCAGAACGGCGGCCAGGACCGCGGCTGCAGTGGTCGTAGGTCTGGTCCTCATCTCTTGGGCTCCTTCAGATTCCTGCGGAGAAGGCGATCCGGGGGGAATCTCGTCACCCTTCGTGGGGTGCAAGGAGCCTGCCCGCAACAGGCGGCGCCGACGGGCCGGGCGCCGCAGCCTTCGTGTTCCAGGAACCGATCTCTGCGCACGCAGGAGCGCCGCGCGGGAGCAGCATCTCGAGATGCCCGTTCAGGGTGCGCGCGCGATGCACTCGATCTCGACCCGCGCGCCAAGGGCGAGGCCGCTACCCGCCATCGCGGAGCGCGCCGGAGGATCCGAAGGGAAGAACTCCAGGTATGCTTCGTTCATCGCGCCGTAGTCGGCGATGTCGGCCAGGAACACCGTGCACTTGGCGATATCCGCCCGGGTGGCGCCCGCCGCCTGCAGGACCTGCTCGATGTTGGCGAGCGTCTGCCGCGTCTCCGGTCCCACACCTCCCTCCACCAGGCGCAGCTCGCCTCCGACCGTCCCGATCTGCCCTGAGAGGAGCAACAGGTCCCCCACACGCACCGCCGGCGAGAAGACGGGCAGCTTCGCCACTCCCGGGACGTCGATGATCTCCATCTCCGCCCGACCGGTCGCCGCGCTCGCGGGAGGAAGGTCGTCCCGCGGCTCCAGCGTACACGCCAGCGACATGAGGAGTGGGACCAGCAGAACCGGCGTGCGTGTCATGGTCCGTCTTCCTTTCTGCGGTAGCGGATCTCACCTCCCACCACCGTGAGCTCCACCTGTGTCTGGGGGATGCGCTCCTCGGGGATGGTCAGGATGTCCTGGGACAGCACCGTCAGGTCGGCGAGCTTGCCGGGCGTGATGGAGCCCTTCCGATCCTCGGCGAACTCGGCATAGGCGTTGTTGAGCGTGTACGAGCGCAGCGCTTCCATGCGGGTCATCTTCTGGTCGGGATAGAAGCGTGTCCCCTCCACGGTCATCCGTGACACCGTGGCGTAGTAGCTGGCGATCGGGTCGATGCGCTCCACCGGCACATCCGTGCCGTTGCCGATGACCACGCCCGCATCCAGCAGCGACCGCCACAGGTAGGCGCCGGTCCGCGCCCGCCATTCGCCCAGGCGCCGCGGGATCCACGGCCCGTCGGACGTGGCGTGGATGCCCTGCATGGCCGCGATGACGCCCAGCTCCGCGAAGCGCGGCACGTCGTCGGGGTGGAGATGCTGTGCATGTTCGATGCGCCAGCGCAGGTCGGTGGCCTCCGGGTGCTGGGAGAACACGTCGGCGTAGATGTCGAGCACCTCCCGGTTGGCCCGGTCGCCGATCGCGTGCGTGTTCACCTGGAAGCCGTTCTCGATGGCGATCTCGGCCGTCCGCCGGATCTCCTCCACCTCCTCGAGCACGAGGCCGGCGGTGGAAGGCAGATCGTCGTAGGGCTCCAGCAGCCAGGCTCCGTGGGAGCCCAGGGCGCCGTCGATCTGACGCTTGATGGAGCGCACCGTGAGGTGGCCGTTGCCCTCGGGAAGGATGCGGTAGTCCGCGAGGCGCTCCGCCATGGTCTCGTTCGACTCGCGGCGCACCATCACGTACAGACGCACAGGCAGCGACCCCTCGGCGTCCATGCTCCGCAGGCGGTCGATGTCGTCGAAGCTGGAGCCGGCGTCGTGGAAGGAGGTGACGCCGTTGCGCAGGGCCTCCTCCCCGGCCAGCCGGACGCGCTCGGCGAAGTCGTGATCGCGCTCCTCCGCGCTGCGACCTTCCTCCGCGCGGGCCTGGGCGGCGCTCACGAGACGTTGCGCCGTCTCCCGCAGCAGACCGGTGGGCCGGCCCTCCGGTCCGCGCACGATCGTGCCTCCGGCGGGATCGGGGGTCTGGGGCCCGATCCCCGCCTCCTCCAGCGCCCGGGCGTTCGCGAAGGCGGCGTGGCCGCTCGCGTGCCCCAGGAGCACCGGGTGGTCGGGGCTGACCGCGCTCAGGGCGTCGTGCAGCGGCACGCCGTCCACGTTCGGCGTCGGCACCGACGTCCACTTCTCCTGGTGCCAGCCGCGCCCGTTGATCCACGTGCCGGAGGGCGCCCGCGCGGCGGCCTCCCCGACCAGGGCCACGATCTCCTCCCAGCTCGACGCAGCGGTGAGGTCCAGGATCATCCGCGAGCGCCCCAGCGAGAGGAAGTGCCCGTGACCCTCGATGAGGCCCGGCACCACCAGCCGCCCCTCCAGGTCCACCACCTCGGTGCCCGCCCCGACGTATGCGGCCATCTCCTCGGAGGTGCCCACGTCCAGGATCGTGTGTCCGGACACGGCGACCGCCTCGGCCTCGGGCCGGTCGTCGTCCACGGTGACCACCCGGCCGTTGGTGAGCACCAGGTCGGCGCTGCGTGAGGACGGCGCACAGCCGGCGGCGATCCAGGCCAGCAGGGTCAGGGCCCGGCCGCCGGGGGCGCGCGCGCGGGCGCCGGAGAGCATGCGGAGCATGGCTCGACCTCCTTCCGATCCGTGGGGGACGCGCGAAGTCGGGAGCGGCCCAAGGTGGGGCGGCGCGGCCCCGTCCCGCCAGCCGGGCGGCGCGTCCCGGCCCTCCCGCGGGGTTGTGCGGAGCACCGAGCGGCGGCGAACATGCCTCAGCCTCCCCTCTCGCCGGAGCCAGCCATGAAGCGCAGGGACTTCCTCTCCACCACCACGGCGGCCGGGATCGGGGCCGCGCTGCCTCGCCCCGCCTCCGCGCAACGCGCTCCCCAGGTGCTTGTGCGACGGACGGTCGATCCGGTGGTGATCGCCGACTCCAGCGGATGGCGCTACAAGAACGGCGGTCCCCGCAACGCCGTGGAGGAGGCCTATCTGCGCATCACGCGCGGGGAGGACGTGCTCGACGCCCTGATTGCGGGTGTGAACATCCCGGAGCTGGACCCGGAGGAGACGGGCATCGGCTTCGGAGGCCTCCCGAACGAGCAGGGCGTGGTGCAGCTCGACGCCTCGTGCATGCACGGCCCCCGGCGGCAGGCGGGCGGGGTGGCCGCCGTGGAGGGCATCCGGACGCCTTCGAAGCTGGCCAAGGCGGTGATGGAGCTCACCGACCACCACCTGCTCGTGGGCCAGGGCGCCCAGGACTTCGCCCGCCGTCTCGGGTTCACGATCGAGGACGACCTCAACACCGAGCGTTCCCGGGCGCTGTGGCTGGAGTGGAAGCGGCGCGTGGACCCCGAGCACTACCCCGACCCGGAGTCGCGTCGGCGGGTGGGCTACGACGCCGGCCTGGAGATGGTGCGCGAAGGCCTGATCGACGCCGACTCCTTCTGGGGCACCATCAACTGCAATGGGCTGGGGCCGAACGGCGAGCTGTGCGGCGTCACCACCACGAGCGGTCTGGCCTGGAAGATCCCCGGCCGCGTGGGCGACTCACCGATCCTGGGTGCCGGCCTCTACGTGGCCGACGGCGTCGGCGCCGCCGGCTCCACGGGCCGCGGGGAGGCGAACCTGTTCAACCTGTCGTCCTTCTTGATCGTCGAGCGGCTGCGGCAGGGCGACCATCCCAAGGACGCCGGGATGTACGCGCTCGAGCGCATCAAGGAGAACACCGTCGAGGCGCGCCTGCTCAACAGCCGCGGACTGCCGGCCTTCGACATCCGCTTCTTCGTGCTCGACGCCCAGGGGCGGCAGGCCGGCGTGGCCATGTACGGGAACGGCGAGTCGATCTACGCGCTGTGCACGGCGAACGGATCGGAGGCGGTCCCGCTCGAAGGGCTGCTGGAGGGGTCGCCGACGGATCCGTGAGGCACGGCGCGCGGCCGTCCCCACCGGACGGCCGCGCCCGCCTCTCGCACTACCGCCCGCCCCCCACCTCCGCCAGCACCCGCCGCACGTCGGCCACAGCCGCACGCTGTGCCGCCGTGGGCGGCTGCAGCGTCCCGGGCCGCACCGCACCTCCGTTCAGCGCGCTGAAGACGCCGCGCACGGTGCGGAACGCGGCCCGCAGCTGATTCGCCGGATCGGTGGGGGATCCCTGGGGCCGTCCGAATCCACCGCCCTGGATGCCGCGGGCTTGCATGGCCTGCTGCACCTCCTCGCCCAGCGCCAGGACGTCGAGCAGGAAGCGCTCGCGGGACTCGTACTGCGCCTGGGTGAGCGTCATCTCGGGATCGCCGGTCACCTCGACCGTCTGCGTCGAGGTGGCGCCCCGTGCCTCCAACGTCACCGTGTAGCGACCGGGGGACACGTAGGGTCCGCGCTCGGTGATCGGCCGCGCCAACCCCGGCGCGGTGTGGCGCTCCCAGACGTCGTCCTCGCCCGGGAGCGGATGGCGCAGATCCCAGTTCACCCGGTGCGTGCCTTCCCCGGAGGGGACACCGAGCGTACGGATCACCTCACCGTCCGCCCGCGCGATGCGCAGGACCGCGGGTCCGCTCCCGCCGGCCAGACGGTACGTGATCAGCGCGCCATCCGGCGGGTTCTCGCCGGCATATTCGGCCTCGGCCCGGTAGGACGTGTCCTTGCGGTAGTTCTGGATCGTGGCGGGCGCGACCGAGAACAGGTGTGCCGCGCCCGAGGCGCGTGCCCACTCGGCCAGGGGGCGCGTGTCGTCGAGGATCCAGATCCCCCGCCCGTGCGTGCCCAGCACCAGGTCCTTCTCGCGCGGGTGGATGAGGGCATCGTCGTAGGCGGTCGTGGGCAGGTTGGGCATGCGCGCCCAGGTGCGGCCCGCGTCGGTGCTCACGTGCATGGCGCTCTCCGTGCCCACGAACAGCACGTCCGGATTGTCCGGGTGCTCGACGATCACGTTGACCGATCCAAGCGCAGGCAGCCCCTGGTGCACCGGCGTCCAGGACGCGCCGAAGTCCTCCGTGCGGAAGACGTAGGGACGGAAATCGCCGTCGCGGTGCGCATCGAACGTCGCATACGCCACGCCCGGCGCACGCACAGAAGCCGCCACGCGGCTCACGTACGTGCCGTCGGCGATCCCGCCGACGTTGCGGGACACCTCGGTCCAGGTGCGGCCCCCGTCGCGCGTGACCTGGAGGTTGCCATCGTCGAAGCCCACCCACAGCACGGCGGGATCCAGCGGGGACTCGGCGAGGGTGGTGGCCTCCCCGAAGCTGCCGGTCCCGTCGTTGGCGGAGATGGTCAGATCGGAGCCGCGCACGCCCATCAGCTCCAGCCGGTCACGGTCCACGCTCCGGCTGAGGTCCTCCGTGCGCTCCCAGGTGTCCCCGCGGTCGCGCGAGATGAAGAGACGATTGCCTCCGACATACAGCACGTCGGGGTCGTGTTGCGACAACAACGACGGGGACGTCCAGTCGAAGCGATAGGGCTCCTCGCCGATGGCGGGCTCGGGGCTGATGTCCACCATGTCGCCGGTGACATGGTCGTAGCGGAAGTGGCTACCGCCGTTGGAGCTGCCGTAGGCGTAGCGCGCATCGCGCGGGTCGACCTGCCAGTGCATGCCGTCGCCGAACCCGTTCTGCATCCAGTCGTCGTTGACGATGCCCGCCCAGCGCCGCGTCTGCGACGGTCCCATGAACGAGTGGTTGTCCTGCAGGCCCCCGTAGACCCAATACGGATCGCGCATGTCCACCGCGATGTCGTAGAACTGCGAGATCGGGAAGTTGTTGAGCTTCCGGAAGCTCACGCCGCCGTCGTAGCTCTCGTGCATCCCGGCGTCGCCGCCCAGGTACAGGTGCTCGGAGTCGTTCGGGTCGATCCACAGGGCGTGGTGGTCGGCATGCACACCCACGTCGTACGTGGGCGCCTCCGCGATCTGCGTCCACGTGCGGCCCCCGTCCCGGCTCACGTGCGACTCCGTGGCCAGCGTGTAGACCACGTTCGGGTCGTTGGGGTCGATGAAGATCTCCGAGTAGTACATGGGCCGGCCGTTCTGGGCGCTGACGCGCGTCCAGGACTCCCCGCCGTCCTCGGAGCGATACGTCCCCGTGGTGGCGCGATCCGCCGTCTCGATGAGGGCGTTCAGGACGCGCGGGTTGGAGCGGCTGATCGCGAGGCCGATGCGGCCCTTGTCCTCGGCCGGGATGCCGTTCGTGAGCTCCCGCCAGGTGCGCCCGCCGTCCGTGCTCTTGTGGATGCCGCTCCCGGGTCCCCCGCCGTTGAAGCCCCAGGCGCGGCGGAGCCGCTGATACGTGGCGGCGTACAGCACATCGGGGTTGGTGGGATCGAGCACCAGGTCCACCGCGCCCGTGTGCTCATCCACGTAGAGGGTCTTCTCCCAGGTGCGGCCGCCGTCGCGGGTCAGGAAGACCCCGCGCTCGGGCGAGGCCGCCCACAGATTGCCCAGCGCCGCCACCCACGCCACGTCCGGGTTGGTGGGATGCACCTCCACCTTGCCGATGTGACGGGTCTCTTCCAGTCCCAGGTGACGCCACGACGCCCCACCGTCGTCGGTGCGGTAGACGCCGTTGCCCCACGAGGTGCTCTGCCGGTTGTTCTGCTCCCCTGTGCCGGCGTAGACGATGTCCGGGTTCGACGGCGCCAGGGCCACGTCCCCGAAGGTGCTCACCGCCATCGTGTCGAAGACGTTGGTCCAGGTCTGGGCGCGGTTCGTCGACTTCCACAGCCCGCCCGATGCGGTCGCCACCCACAGCGTGGAAGGATCGTCCGGCACCGCCTCGATGTCATGGACCCGACCGCCCGTGACGGCCGGGCCGATGGCGCGAGGCCGCAGGTCGGTCAGGTCGGAGGTGCGGATCGGCGTCTGGGCCGCGAGCGGCAGGGCCGGCCCGAGCGCGAGGAGCAGGACGAGGGCCGGACGGAGAGGACGGACGAGGACGCGACGGGCCATGGGCACGTGGACTCCCGGAGCACAGAGAAGAGCGGATGGGTCAGGACGACCCCCGGACGCACCGGGAGTCGACCCCGCTGAGGATACCCCCCCGCCCGCGCGGGTGCCAACGCGTCAGGCCGTCGGGCGGCTCCGGTGCGGCGCGGGCGTGGGCTCGGCGGGAAGGGCGGGCCGCGCCTCCTCGGCCCGGAGCGACTCGTAGAACTGCTGACGCTCCTCCAGGAGCGACATGCGGCCGTCCAGGGTCTCGAGCAGCTCACGGATGCGGCCGAGCTCCGGCGCGCTGGCCCGCTCCTTCTCGCGGATCATGGCCTCGAACAGCCGGACCAGCGGCTTCAGGATGGGGCGAAGCAGCAGGACGCCCCCCGTGGTCACGATGAAGACCACGGCCACCACCATCGGGGCGATGAAGTCCCATTCCATACCCGCCTCCCGCGTCTAGGAAAGATCCGCACCCGTGGGGACCGCGCGTCCGCAGCGCCACGGGGGCGGTGCCGGCGCTCCCACCTACGCGACCCGGGGGGCCGTGGTTTCCGCGGCCGACCTGCGGCGGCGGCCCCGTGGTGAGGATGCATCATCGCCACGGAGCCGGAGCCACCGCCGGATCGGCGGAGCGCCGGAGCATCCCGCTGAAGGAGGACTCGATGTCGTTGTCACAGGAGCAGTTGGCGAGCCAGGACCCCACCCTCGCCCAGGTCGCGGCGCCGTCCGCGGCACAGGGCACCTCGCTTGCACCCCCCTCCTCGCAACGGTCCGCGAGGGCCGATTCGATGAAGGGAACGTGTCCGGCTCCGGCCGGACCCGGGAAAGAACCTGATGACCGCGCACGTCTTCGAGCCCACACCTTCCACCCGACCCCGACACGTGGGTTTCGGAGGCGTGCGTCGGTCGCCAACCGGGAGGGTGACGAGACCGTGAACGTCTGTCTCGTCGCCCTCGATTTCCATGGCTGGAACTGCCCGAGCGGGTGCGGCTTCGGCCGCGCCACCCGCTCCCTCGGCCGCGCCCTGACCCGTCGGGGCGTGCGCGTCACCGCGGTCGTCCCGCGCGCGCTCGGTCAGCCCGAGCGGTGCGTCGTGGACGGCATCGAGGTCTTCTCGTTCAGTCCCACCCGCCCCGCCGAAGCGCACCGCTGGCTGCGGGAGGTGGACGCCGACATCTACCACTCGATCGAGCCGTCGCTGCTGACGCACGTCGCCCAGCGGGCCCGCCCGGCGCGCGCGCACGTGGTCACGATGCTCGACCCCGCGCTCGACGGCCCGTGCATCGGCGGACCCGACTCGGAGCCGCTCTCGCTCGCCCACTGGCTCCGACGCCGGTACTACCGCATGGGCCGACGCGTGCGGGACGCCGTCGCGAGCGCCGATCTGCGGTTCGTGGGGGCGCGACACATCGGCGACGAGGTCCGTCGCCTCTACGGCCTCGCCGAGACGCCGGCGTTCCTGCCGCGCCCGGTCGACGTCCCCGCCCAGGTGCGCAAGGCGTCGGTGCCGACCGTCTGCATGCTGGACCGCTGGGAGCCGCGCAAGCGCCCGGAGTTGTTCTTCGCGCTCGCCGAGCGTTTTCCGGAGGTGCGCTTCATCGCCGCCGGCAGCGCCGCGGACGAGGCCGCCACCTGGGTGGTGCGGCAGCGCTGGGGCCACCTGTTCAACCTCGAGCTGCGCGACCCCGTGAGCCCGTTCTCCCGGGCCTACGCGGAGCTCCTGGCGGAGAGCTGGATCCTGGTCAATCCGGCGCACCGCACCGGGCTGCCCGCGTCCTTCGTGGACGCAGCCGCACACGGCACCGCCATCCTGAGCACGGTGGACCCGGACGACTTCGCGTCCAACTTCGGGCTGCGCGCGGCTCCGGAGGCGCTGGGAGAGGGCCTGTCCGATCTGCTGGCGGACAGCCGCTGGCGACTGCGGGGGGAGTTGGGGCGCGCCTACGTGGCGGATACGTTCTCCGCCGACCGCAGCGTCGACGCGCACCTGGAGGCGTACCGGTCCCTCGTCGGCGGCGTCGAGGCACCGGCGCCGCTGGCCGTCGCCCAGATGGCGTGAGCGCGGCGGGGGCCGGGCGGTCCCTGGACTCACCCTCCACTCCCGACGCGCCCTCGGCTCCCGGACGTACGAAGGGGCAGGGCAACCCCCCGGCGCCCTACCCCTCCGTCGGATGACGCGCGGCGGAGCCGCGGCCGTCCGGTTCTGTCGCTGAAGCGTCTCTTCGGCGACGACCGCGTCAGCGGCCGGCCACCTCGGAGCTCGCGGTCGAGTGGTCGATGACCATCACGACCCGGCGGTTCTGCTGACCCTCGTCGCGGGTCGCGCCCGGCACCACCTGACGGCGGGTGTCCTCGCCGTAGCTGACGGCGCGCACGCGGTCGGGATTCATGCCCCCCTCGGCGACCAGGTACTCCCGCACGGCGCTCGCACGCCGCTGCCCGAGGCGGAGGTTGTACGCCTCGCTGCCGGCCGGGTCGGTGAAGCCTTCCACCGTCACCAGCGCGTTCGGGAAGTGCTGCATGACGATGCTGCTGAACTCGCTCAGCAGCTCCTGGTCCTGCGACTGCAGGTCGGCTTCGTCGAAGCCGAAGTAGATGGGCGTGTTGACCCGCGTCGCCGCGGCCATGCGCTCCACCGTCACGTTGAAGCGATTCTCGAGCGCGCTCAGATCCTGCTCCAGCAGGTCCACGCGGCCTTCGACGCCGTCCACACGGGACTCGACGCCGTCGATGCGCCCGCCGAGCCGCTCTTCGACCGCCTGATCGCCGGCGGCCATCTCCTGGCGGATCGTGGCGAGCTCGACGCCGAGCTCCTCACGGTTGACATGGGCACACCCGCTCGCGACGAGCGAAGCGCCCAAGATTCCAGCGACCGCGAAACGCTTGGCGGTCGTTTCAGTCCCCTTCATGGCGAAGCCTCCTGAGCTTCCGTTCGTTGTCCGGCTCGATCGACCTGTGGCCAGGTCCGAGCGCGGCGACCCCTCACCGGCCCCAGGGAAACGCAGATCCGGTGCCGAATGGGCCTCCGGGAGCCGGCAGGCCCCGGGGAATGTGCGCAGGAACCGCTCAACGGCGCCGCTTTCGGGGCTTTCCCACCGGATGTCCACAGCCGTGTCCACAGGCCTGCGGACCGGATGCGACCCCGTGGTCCTGTTCCGATTCGACGCACCGTGAGCGATTTCGTCACGGGCCCGCGGCGGTCCCATGACCGTGGCCCCCCCGGGCCTTTCGTCCCATCTTGGGAGCCCCTGGAGGTGCGGGGACAACCCGGAGGAACGGAGCTGAACGGGACCAATCGGATCCAAGGCCGTCGCGCGCTGATCACCGGCGCCTCGTCCGGCATCGGCGCCGCCGTGGCCCGCGCCCTGGCCGAGCGCGGCGTGCACCTGGTGCTGGCCGCCCGGCGGGGGGAGCGGGCCCATGCCCTCGCGGCCGAGCTGGCGGACCGCCACGGCGTGCAGGCGGAGGCCCACGCCCTGGACGTGCGGGACCGGCAGGCCGTCCAGGCCTTCGGGGACCGGCTGGAGGAGCAGGGCCTGGAGGTGGACATCCTCGTCAACAACGCGGGCCTGGCCCGGGGCCTGGCCCCCTTCCACGAAGGGGTGCTCGACGACTACGAGGAGATGATCGACACGAACGTCAAAGGCCTCATCCTCGTGTCGCGTCGCTTCCTCCCCCCCATGGTGAAGCGGAACCGCGGACACGTCGTACACATCGGCAGCATCGCGGGCTATCAGGTCTATCCGGGAGGGAACGTCTACAACGCGAGCAAGTTCGCCGTGCGCGCCCTCGCGGAGGCCATGAACGTCGACCTGGTGGGGACCGCGGTCCGCGTCTCCTCCGTGGACCCGGGACTCGTGCAGACGGAGTTCTCCCAGGTGCGCTTCCATGGAGACACGGAACGGGCCGCCACGGTGTACCGCGGGTATACACCGCTCGCGCCGGAGGACGTCGCGGACGTGGTGTGCTTCGTCCTGAACGCACCTCCCCACGTCAACGTCGCGGACCTGATCCTGCTGCCCACGGATCAGCGCAGCTCCACCGTGGTGCACAAGGAACCGGTGTGAGCCGACCGTCGGCCAGCGCGGTGATCTCCCCCCCGCCCCGTCGCACCGACGCGACCGGGCCCTCCGACGCCTCCCCCGGCCTGGTGGTCTTCGCGCTGTGGCTCCTGGTCTTCTCGGCCAGCAGCCAGATCATGATCATCTCGCCGATCCTGCCGCGGATCGGAGAGGAGCTGGGGATCCGCGCCTCGCTGCTGGGCACGCTCGTGACGGCCTACAGCTCCATGGTGGGGTTGTTCGCGATCATCTCCGGTCCCATCTCGGACAAGGTCGGACGACGCCGCATCCTGCTGCTCGGCTCGGGCATCATGACGGTGTCGCTGCTGCTGCACGCGCTGGTGGACAGCTACGCCTCGTTCCTGACCGTGCGCCTGCTCTCCGGGGTCGCCGGGGGTGTGCTGAGCGGCGCCGCGGTGTCGTACATCGGGGACTTCTTCCCGTACAACCGCCGCGGATGGGCCACGGGCTGGGTCATGAGCGGCGCCGCCTTCGGACAGATCCTCGGCATCCCCATCGGCATCGAGCTCGCGGGCCGCTACGGGTTCCGCGCCCCGTTCTACGTGTTCGCCGTCACGATGGCGCTCACATGGCTGCTCATCCTCGCGCGCGTGCCCCAGCCCGCGGTGGAGCTGTCCCGGCACAAGCTCACGCTGGGCCGCGCGGTGCGCGACTACTGGGCCATGCTGCGCCGCCGTGAGGTGGCGGCCGCCGCGCTGGCCTACTGGCTCATGTTCCTCGGCGTCTCCGTCTACGTCGTCTACCTGCCCACCTGGCTGGAGGCGGCGCGGGGCGCCAGCAGCACCGAGATCGCGACGCTGTTCCTCGTGGGCGGCATCGCCAACGTGCTCACCGGCCCGCAGGCAGGGCGCCTGTCCGACCGGATCGGTCGCAAGGTGATGGTGCTGTGCTCGTGTGTGGGCCTCTCGATCGTGATGCTCGCCACCATCCCCGTGGTCGACGGCATCCGGATGGCCTACCCGATCTTCTTCCTGGTGATGGTGCTGGTGGCGATGCGCGTGAGCCCCTTCTCCGCCCTGCTGACCGCCCTGGTCTCGGACGAGCGCCGGGGCTCGCTCATGAGCCTCACGGTGGCGCTGGGCCAGGTGGGCTTCGCCATCGGGGGCGCGGTGGCCGGGCCGCTCTACGCCTACCGCGGCTACCAGAGCAACACGGTGCTGGCCGCCACGTCGGTGCTGCTGATGGGCGTGGTGGTGTGGCTCTTCATCCCCGAGCCCGACCGGAGCCGCGTCAGCTAGCCCCGGCCGGGATCGAGGGACCGCTCAGCGGCGGCGGATCCGCACCCCGCCGTTCGTGGTGACGACCCGCACCGGTGCGCCGCCGTCTCCCAGGGTGGCCCGCACCCGCCGATCGATGCGGCCCGACACCGTCACCGGGAAATCCAGCTCCAGGCGCCCATTGACGGTGCCGGTCTCCAGCTGCGCCGAGTAGCCGTCCGGGACGTCCAGCTCCACCCCGCCGTTCTGCGTCTCCACGTCCAGGCCGCGGCCTTCCCAGGCCCGCCCGTCCAGCTCCACGTCCAGCCCGCCGTTGGTGGTGCTGCCGCGCACGTCGCCCGCCAATCGGCTCAGGGTCACCCCACCGTTCAAGGCCCGGAACTCGATCTCGCCCTCCAGGTCGGCGAGCCGGATCCCGCCGTTGTGGGTCTCCACCCGCACATCGGTCTCGCGGGGGGCCCAGATCCAGTAGCTGACCCCCCAGCTCTCACGGCGCCCCGTCTCCGGGCCCTCCGCCCGGATGCGCCCGCCGTCCGTCCGCACCCGCACCGCCCGCACCAGCTCCTCGGCCCGGTCCTCGGAGCGGGCCTGCGCCCACACCTCCACCTCCAGGCGCACCCCCCGGTCATCGGTGCCCATGATCCGCACCCCACCGTTCTGGCCGCCGTCCACGTCCAGCCGTCCGGGCGCCCGCTCCAGCGCCAGGTCCCGCACCTCGCAGACCCGCTCCGCATCCCGGCCCCACGTCCCCTCGCAGTCGGGCCCCCGGTCCGCCTGGGCGGAAAGTCCGCCCGCTCCCAGGGTCAGGGCTGCCGCCATCCCCGCCGTCGTCCACACCCGCGTGCGTCCCATCCTCCCCCTCTCCTCGACGGCGTTCCGGCCGCCCATCCGGTCGATTCCCTGCTCCGTTCCGTGGGACAGGCCCTCCGGCCCCAAGGTTGCATGGGTGCAGCGGCGTCCGGCTCGGCCTCCACCCCGGAGCGCGCCGGCCTCGCACGCGGAACCCTGAAGCGCCCAATGAACGACGAAGGACAGCTGCGGGTCCTCCTGGTCGAGGACAGCCTGGACCAGGCCAACCTGATGATGCGCTGGCTGGAGCTCTCCGGTGAGCTTCGCGTGAGCCACGCGCAGGATGGCGTTCGGGGTGCCGCCCTGGCCCAGGAGCAGCGCTGGGACCTGGTCATCACCGACCTGAACCTCCCGGGCAGCGATGGGCTGGAGGTCATCCGCGCCAGCAAGGCGCTCCACCCCGACACGCCGGTGCTCGTGGTCACGGCCTACCGCGACCAGTCGTTCGCCGCCCAGGCCATCCGGGAGGGCGCCGACGGCTTCCTGCCCAAGCCGTTCGAACGAACGGAGCTGGTGGAGAAGGCCGAGCAGCTGCTGCAGTCGGGAGGGACCGCCCACCACACGGCCGGCCCCACCGTGCTGGCCATCGGCGCACACGCCGACGACGTCGAGAACGGGTGCGGTGGCGCGCTGCTCCGCCACCTGGATCTCGGCAACCGGGTGGTGATCCTGGTACTCACCCAGGGAGAGGAGGACGGCAGCCCCTCCGTCCGGGCCGGCGAGATCGAGCTGTCGGCGCGCCTGCTCGGCGCGCGGGTCATCATCGCCGATCTGCCCGCCACCCAGGTGACCGACGGGGAGGACACGATCCAGGTGATCGAGCGGGTCATGCACGCATTCGAGCCCGAGATCGTCTACACCCACTCCCCGCACGACCTGCACACCGATCATCGCGGGGCCTACCGCGCCACGCTGATCGCCGCCCGCGAGGCGCCCACGCTGTACTGCTATCCCACGAAAGCCAGCACGGTGGACTTCAAGCCGTCCATGTTCGTGGAGATCTCGGAATACCTGGACAAGAAGAAGGAGATCGTCTCCCTCTTCCAGACGCCGGAGGTCAACCTGCCCTATCTCAAGGGCACGTTCGTGGAGGCGTCCGCGCTGTACTGGGGCCGCTTCGCCGGCTTCGGCCGCGTGGAGCCGCTCGAGGTGGTGCGGGGCGGACGCTGAGCCGCACGACCGCAGGCGTGGTCGTCCGCGGCGGACGCGGAGGCGCGCGGCCGCAGGCGTCGTCGCCCGGGCCGACCCCCCGCCCTACGGCAGCTCCAACCGCACCGCGTCGAGGTAGCTCGCCAGGCCGCGGACGGCGCGGACCACACCGGCCATGTCGCCCACGCTGGCCGCATCCTCGATGGCGCCGCCGAAGGCGGTGATCTCGGGGAAGCCGTACCCGGCGCCCGAGCCCTTCAGGCGGTGACCGGCGAGCTGGAGGGCTGCCAGGTCGCTCGTCTGCACGGCGGCGGACAACGTGAGCACCTCGGCCCGGCGGGCCTGGAGGTATCCCGGCACCAGGTCGGCGATCACCCCGTCCACCTTCACGACGACCGGGTCGGGGAACTCCAGCGGCAGGGCATCGGCCCCCGCGGCTCCCGAGGATCGGTCCGCTTCCATCCCTCCTCCGTTCGGCCCCGACCGGGGGCCGCCTTGCTCCGCGCCGTCCGCTCCACGGATCTTCCGTGGCACGACCACGACGGCGCCCGCTGACGCTCCCGGGAGGGGATGCATGTTTCGCTCCACACGCAGGACCGCCCGCCGGGCGGCCCCCCTGGCCCTGCTGGCACTGGCCGGATGCGGGACGGGCGGGGCTCCGGCCGCATCGGCCCCGACGGCCGCGGTCGTCGCCCGGCCCCCTGCGGCGGTGGTCGAGCCCGCCCCCATCCCGGCCGGTCGGGCCCCGGCGCCCGGGGAGTATGCCGACGCCCCCGACGTCCGGTCCTACGACATCGAATTGGCCCTGCCGCCGGCGGGCGGCGCCATCGCGGCCCGGGCCACCCTCGACCTGGAGGCGGCTCAGGGGGCCCGCGAGGTGGCGCTCGACCTCACCGGGCTGGCCGTCACGGCCGCCACGGTGGACGGTCGCCCCGTCCAGGTGCGCCAGGACGCGGGGAAGGTGCACGTGCCGCTCCCGGGCGCGGGAGGGGGGCGACACCGGGTGGAGCTGGCCTACGCCGGGACCCCCGACGACGGGCTGATCCAGCAGGCGAACGTCCACGGCGATCCGTCCGTGTTCGCCGACAACTGGCCGAACCGCGCCCGCTTCTGGTTCCCCTCGGTGGACCACCCGTCCGACAAGGCCACGATCCGCTTCGAGGTCCACGCGCCGTCGGCCTGGACGGTCATCGCCAATGGCGCCCTGACGGGGGAGCCCGCTCCCACGGCCGAATCGACGCTGCGCGCGCTGGGCTATGCCGGGCCCGCCGCCCACCGCACCTGGGTCTGGGCCTCCGACGTGGAGATCCCGGCCTACACGATGGTGGTGGGCGCCGCCGTGCTGGCCGAGCGCTCCGTGGGCACGGCCGCCTGCGGGAACGCCCCGGCGTCCCCCCGACCGGACGGCTGCATCGAGGTGGGCTACCTGGTCTTCCCGGCCGACACGGCCCGGGCCGCCCCTTCGTTCCGCCGGGCCGCCCGCATGGTGGACTATTTCACGGACCGCTTCGGCCCGTTCCCGTACGAGAAGCTGATGAACGTGCAGTCCTCCACCCGCTTCGGCGGCATGGAGAACGCCTCGGCCATCTTCTACTCCGAGAACGCCATCGCCCGCGGCGCCAACATCGAGGGCACCGTCTCGCACGAGATCGCCCACCAGTGGTTCGGGGACAGCGCCACCGAAGCCGAATGGAGCCACCTGTGGCTGTCCGAGGGCTTCGCCACCTACTTCGGCGACCAGTTCTTCGAGGACGCCGACGGTGTGGAGGCCTTCCGCGCGCTGATGGAGGAGAATCGGCGCTCGTACATCGGCTCACCGGTGGTGGGGCAGCCGATCCTGTCGGGATCCGAGGACCTGTTCGCCCTTCTCAACGCCAACAACTATCCGAAGGGCGGGTGGGTCCTGCACATGCTGCGCGGCCTCATCGGGGATGAGGCCTTCTTCGCCGGCATCCGGGACTACTACGCCGCCTACGAAGGGGGCAACGCCCTCTCGGAGGATTTCCAGCGGGTCATGGAGGCGGCCAGCGGGCAGGATCTCGATGGGTTCTTCGACCAGTGGCTGCGCCAGCCCGGCTATCCGATCTTCGAGGTGGAGTGGACGTGGGACCCCTCGGCGGGTGCCGTACGCTACCGGATCGCACAGGTGCAGGACCCGTCGTGGCCCGCCTTCCGGATGCCGATCGAGCTGGAGGCGCGCACGGAGCGCGGCCCGCTGCGCACGCGTGTGCAACTGGACGGACGGGTCCACGAGGGTACCTTCTCGACCCGGAGCGCGCCGCACGAGGTGGTGCTGGACCCCGACGGATGGGTGCTCAAGGACGTCCGTCCGGCATCCCGCTGACCCCCTGCTTTCCAACGGCCGGAGACACGCGTGGCCTCATCGACGCATCTCGACTTCGAGCGGGAGATCGCCGAGCTCGAGACCCAGATCCAGAAGCTGACCGACGCCGCCGAAGGGAAGGGCATCGACGTCGCGGACGAGATCGCCGCCCTGCGGGAGAAGCTGCATCGGAAGCGGGCGGAGACGTACGACGAGCTGACCCCACTCGAACGGGTGCAGGTGGCCCGCCACCCCCGGCGGCCGTACACGCTGGACTACGTGCAGCGCATGACCACGGACTGGATGGAGCTGCACGGCGACCGTGCCTTCCGCGACGACGAGGCCATCGTCGGAGGCTGGGCCCGCCTGGGCGCCCGCTCCGTCATGCTCATCGGGCACCAGAAGGGCCGCGACATGAAGGAGAACCTGCGGCGCAACTTCGGCATGCCCCATCCGGAAGGCTACCGCAAGGCGCTCCGGCTCATGCGCCAGGCCGAGAAGTTCCGCCGGCCCGTCGTGACGCTGATCGACACCCCCGGCGCCTACCCGGGGATCGGTGCGGAGGAACGAGGACAGGCCGAGGCGATCGCCATGAACCTGCGGGAGATGGCGCGCCTGCGCACGCCCATCGTCAGCTGTGTGATCGGCGAGGGCGGCTCGGGCGGCGCGCTGGCGCTCGGCGTGTCCGACCGGATCCTGATGCTCGAGCACTCGGTCTATTCGGTGATCTCGCCCGAAGGCTGCGCCGCCATCCTGTGGCGGAGCGCCGAGCATCGCGAGCGAGCCGCGGAAGCGCTGAAGCTGACCTCCCAGGACCTGTTGCGTCTGGGTGTCGCGGACGAGGTCATCCCGGAGCCGGCCGGCGGAGCGCATTCGGACCCGGATCTCGTGGCGGATACGCTGGCCGAAGCCCTGGATCGGAACCTGTGCCAGCTCGAACGCCTACCGGAGGACGAGCTCCTGGCCCAACGCTGGGAGAAATTCGAGCGAATGGGACACTGGGTCGAGTAGTGCGGTGAAAGGATTCGCAGAGGTCCGTTTCAAGGGGACGCGCAAGAGCTATTTCACGTTCCACGACCTGTCCTTGCAGGTCGGGGCCGACGTGATCGTGGAGGCCGACCGGGGCGAGGACCTCGGCGTGGTGTCGGCCGTCGGGTCCATCGCGGAGCGCAAGTGCTCGAGCTCGGGAGGGTGCAGCACGCCGGTTCCCGAGAAGCGCGTGCTACGCCTTGCACGCACCGACGAGCGGCAACGCGCCCACGCGCTGCGCGCCGACGAAGATCGCGTCCGCCTGTCCACCCGCGAGCTGGTCAAGAAGCACGGCCTCAAGATGAAGGTCACGGAGGCGGAGTGGCAGCTCGACCGCAACAAGCTGATCATCTACTTCACCGCCGAGCGTCGGGTGGACTTCCGGGAGCTGGTCCGCGACCTGGCTCGGACGTTCCGCACGCGGATCGAGCTCAAACAGATCGGCGTCCGGGACGAGGCCGCCCTCCTGGGTGGGGTGGGCCGCTGCGGCCGCGAGCTGTGCTGCTCCACGTGGTTGACGGAGCTCAAGCCCGTCAGCCTGCAGTTGGCCAAGGACCAACGGCTGAGCCTCAATCCCGCCCAGATCTCCGGCTGCTGCGGGCGGCTGATGTGCTGCCTGATGTACGAGCACGAGACCTACGTGCAGGCCCGTCGGCGCTTCCCGCGCGAGGGACGCACGCTGCGTACGCCAACCGGACCCGAGCGCGTGGTCTCCGTGGACATCTGGGCCGAGACCGTGACGCTGAAGAACGCGGAGGGCGTGCGACGCACCGTGCCTCTGGAGCAGCTGAAGGACGAGGTGGCCGACCGCGGCTCCAACGACCGCAGCGGACGGAGCGACGCGTGAGCGTCCCGGAGCCCGAGCTCGCGCCCCCACTTCCGCGAACGACCCGCTGACCGGACGCACACCGTGACCGAACGCTTCTTCCTCACGACGCCCATCTACTACGCGTCCGGCGAGCCTCACCTGGGGCATGCCTACACCACGCTGCTCGCCGACGCCCTGGCGCGCTATCACCGGCAGGCGGGGCACGCGGTCCTGTTCCTGACCGGTACAGACGAGCACGGGCAGAAGATGCAGGAGGAAGCGGGGCGCCGCGGGATCGCGCCGCTCCAGCTCGCGGACGACATGGCGGAGCGCTTCCGCGCGGCCTGGCAGGACATGGACGTCTCGTTCGATCGGTTCATCCGCACCACGGAGCCCGAGCACGTCGCGGTGGTGCAGGCCGTCTACCGCCGGCTCTACGAGAAGGGTGACATCTACGCCGCAGACTACCAGGGCTGGTACTGCGTCCACGACGAACGGTACTGGACCGAGAAGGATCTGGGCCCGGATCAGACCTGCCCGGACTGTGGCCGGCCCGTGCGCCAGATCCAGGAGAAGAACTGGTTCTTCCGGATGAGCGCCTACCAGGAGCGTCTGATCCGGCACATCGAGGAGAACCCGGACTGGATCGTTCCCGCCAGCCGGCGCAACGAGGTGTTGGGCTTCCTGCGCAGCCCGCTCGAAGACCTCTCGGTCTCCCGCCCCAAGACACGTCTCGAATGGGGCATCACGCTGCCGTTCGACGAGGCCCATGTGGCCTACGTCTGGGTGGACGCGCTCTTCAACTATGTGACCGCGTCCGGTCGCATCCGCCCCGACGCGGCGGATGGGGAGCAGGGGTTCGGAGAGACGGCCCACGACTCCTGGTGGCCCTGCCAGCTGCACATCGTGGGGAAGGACATCCTCACCACGCATGCCGTGTACTGGCCCACGCTGCTGATGGCGGCCGACCTGCCCCTGCCCCTCCAGATCCTGGCGCACGGCTGGTGGGTGGCCGGGGGACGCAAGATGTCCAAGTCGCTGGGGAACGTGATCGACCCGCTCCAGCTCCGCAGCGCCTACGGCACCGACGCGGTGCGCTGGTACCTGCTGCGCGAGATGCCGGTCGGACAGGATGCGTCGTTCACCGAGGAACGCTTCCTCATGCGGTACGAGGAGCTGGCCAACGTGCTCGGCAACCTGGCCAGCCGCGTGACGTCGATGATCGAACGGTACCGCGGGGGGATGGTGCCCGATGCACCGGGCCGCGATCTGGACGAGGCCGTCCGCGACGCGCGCGTCCAGGTGCAGGCGGCCTACGGATCCCTGCGCGTGCACGACGCCCTCGGGGCGGCCATGGACCTGGCCCGCACGGCGAACGTCTACGTGGAGGAGCGCCAGCCCTGGGCTCAGGCCAAAGCCGAAGACCCGGCACCGCTGGACGAGACCCTGGCCACGCTCTACCGGAGCCTGGTCTGGTTGGTCGCGCTCCTGGAGCCGGTCCTGCCGGAAAAGATGTCCCGCCTTGCCGGCCACCTGGGCCTCCCGGCGGTTCCCACGCTCGCCGAGGCGGGGAACGACGCGCCGGCTGGACGGACCGTGCGGAAGGGAGATCCGCTCTTCCCCAAGGCCTGAAACGCTCCCCCGGCGGGGGTTGCGAGCCCGGCCGCGGACCGTGGCCCCGACCCCGCGGCGGGCGTCCGGAGCGTTGCGCGGACGCCACGTGGGAGGGGATCCTCGGGCGTCCAACGGGGTTTGGAAATTGCTTGACCGTGCCCCCGCGGCGCGGGTACGTTCTGGACTGACGACCTGACCGACGAACCGGGGCCGGAGAGACGAATGCGCGGAAAGAAGTGGACAATCCTGTTCGTCGCAGGGGAGGACACCTCTGTCCGCCAGTTCAGTCTATCGGAGCGCAAGCTTCGCTGGCTCGCCGGGAGCGTGGGCGGCCTGTTGCTGGTGCTCGTGCTGTTGCTCGGACTCAACGGAGTGGGCGGCGCGGCCTGGGTGCGCGCCTCGCACCTGGCCCGCACCAACGCGCTGCTGGAGGCGGAGCTCTCCACCATCCGCGGGCAGATGTCCACCCTCGAGGGCGCGGTGGGCAAGCTGTCGGAGCAGGATCGGCAGTACCGTCTCCTCGCCGGCCTCGACCCCATCGACGAAGAAGTGCTCGAGGTGGGTGTCGGAGGTCCGGGCACGAGCGATCCGCGGTCCCACGCGCTATGGTCCGTGGACTCGGTGGCCGGCAAGGACGTCTTCGCGGTCTCCTACGATCTGAATGCGCTGGAGCGGCGCGTACGCCTGCTCGGCGAGAGCCTCGCACAGGCCAGCGACTCCCTGCAGGCGTATCACGACCTGCTCGAGTCGGTGCCGTCCATCCTGCCCGCCGACGGCATGGTGTCGAGCAGCTTCTCCAAGGCGCGGCTCCACCCGATCCACAACGAGGTGCTGCCGCATGAGGGCGTCGACCTCGTCGCCCCCAAGGGCACGCCCATCACCGCCGCGGCGCAGGGTGTCGTCGAGTTCGCCGGGCGCATGAACGGGTATGGGCTCGTGGTCGTGATCGACCACGGCTACGGGTACGAGACGCGCTACGGCCACGCCTCGGAGCTGCTGGTCCGCAAGGGACAGCGCGTCTCGCGCGGAGACGTCATCGCCCGCGTCGGGAACACGGGCCTGGCCACGGCGTCACACTTGCACTACGAGGTGCGGGTCAGCGGGACTCCCGTGAACCCGATGAACTACGTGATCCAGGCCATCCCGTAGGGCGCACGCCTCCGCCTCCTGCCGCAACCGGAGCGGGCGCCCGAACGGGGCGCCCGCTCTTTTATCGCCCATGCTGAAGACCTTGCTGCTCGCGCTGGCGCTCTCGCCCCAGGAGGCTCCCGCCCCCTGGATCCGGGCGGATTCGGTCGTGATCCTGCCCGAGCGCCCGCGCCTGCTGCTGGTGGAGCGACCGGGCGATCCACGCGTCGCGCTGCGCTGGTTCGTCCCCCTGCAGGAGACGGCCGAGCGCGCAGGTGCCGGCCAGGTGTTGGCCCTCCTGGCCCAACGGCGCGCCGAAGCGCATGCAGAGCGGCTGGGCGCCCACTTCTCCGTGCGTCGCACCCACCAGGGCATCGCCTACGCCGTGAGCGGGTCCGGCCTGGACGTGGACCATCTCTTCGAGGTGCTGCGGATCGCGGTGTCCCCACCCGAGACCGATCCCGTCCTCGTGCGCCGGGCCACGAGCACCGTCCTGGCCGCGCTGGACCGGGATCTGGAGTCCGCGGAACGCAACCTGGCGGCGCGTCTCGCGCAACCGACCTGCCCCGGCACACCACCGCTCGCCGGCACGCGGGAGAGCCTCACGAGCCTGCGTGCCCCGGACCTGGCGGCGCTCTGGCGCTCCACCCATGCCGACCCGGAATCCACGACGCTGGTCGTGGCCGGCGACCTGCCGCTGGAAGTGGTGCTGGCGTCGCTCCCGGAGCTGGGCGCGGGCCAGGCGACCGGCTCCGGGCGCACGTATGCGGCGGAGCCCGCGCCCGAGCGCCCCGGCCGCACGCAGGTGCTCCGGCAGTGGTACGGCGAGGCGCGGCCGGCGGGACCGGCCGACGACCCCCGGGCCGAGGTCGCAGCCCGTCTGGTGGGTCGGGCCGTAGGCTCGGTCGACGCCGGTCTCCAGCTCACGCTCGAGCTGGTCGATTCGGGCTGCTCGTCCACGCTCGTGCTCGTGGGCGGCGCCTACCGCCAGGATGCGGCCCGTCTCCGCCGCACGGTGCAGGAGCTGGTGCGCACCACCCGGGACGGGCTGAGCGAGGCGGCCGTGCAGGAGGCCGTGCTGGAGATCCAGCGGGCCTGGGTGCGGCGCAGCGCCACGGCCGAGGGGGTCGCGGAGCTGGTGGGAGCCTTCGCGGAAGGCGGGGGCGACCCCACGGCGGCGGCTCGCTATGCGGACGCCCTCGCCGGGCTCGACCGCAGCGCGCTGGTCGCCTTCTTCGACCGCCTCCTGGCCGCGCCGCCGGTGCGGGCGGAGCTGGGCTCGTGATCCACGCGCTCGCAGGCGCCGTGGTGGCGGCTGCCCTCCAGACCGCTCCGGCGGCCGACTCGGCGGCGCCTACGCCTCCGCCGCCCCCGGCGGTCACCGCCGCCACGCCTCTCGTGGGCGCGGCCGTGCTCCTTCCCTTCGGCGCCGCCCACGATCCCCCCGGCGCCTCCGGCATGGCCTGGGTCTACGGGCGTCTCCTCGAGGAAGAGCTTCGGGAGGCCCTGGCCGGCAGCGCCGCCACGACCCGCGTCCGGGTCGGGCGCTTCGACACCGAGGTGACGCTCCTGGCCCCGCCCGGGACCGCCGCCGCAGACCTGGACCGGTTCCAGACGGTCGTGGATGCGCGGCGGGTGGATGGAGCGGCCCTGGAGCGCGTGCAGGCCGACCTGGTACGCCAGCTCCGCTTCGAGGAGGGAGCACCCGTCCGGACCTTCGAGGAAGAGCGGGCGGCGCTGATCTTCGACGGGCGCTGGGGCGCGAGCCTGCAAGGCCGCCGCGCGGAGCTGGAGACCCTCGGCGCGGCCGATGTCGAGCGTTGGCGGTCGACCCCCCGGGACGAGGCCGCGGTGTGGGCCGTGGTCGCGCCGCCGGGAAGCCCGCTGGCCCGGCCCCAGCGCCCCGACTCCGGGCAGACCGCGGCCGGAGCGCCTCGCACCCGCGCCTGGAGCGAGGGCCGGCACGAGCGGCTGGACCGCCCCATCACCAACGCGTGGGTGACGGTGGACGCGCCGGTGCGAGCGGATCTGGATCCCACGGTGCTCGACCTCTACGTGCGGCATCTCGAGGAGGTGCTCTCCCCCACCCCCCCCGATCCGGGGCTGTACTCGGCGGACGTGGAGCTGCTGCATGCCCCGGAGGGCCCGGTCCTTTCCATCACCGCCGCCGTGACCCCCGAGGCCGCGGAGCGCTGGGCGCGCCGCCTGGAGGCCGCCGTGCTGCTGGAGGACCTGGAGAGCTGGAGGGACGAGCGCCAGTTCGCCTGGCTCCGGCGCCGCTTCCGCAACGCCTGGCTGGCCCGGGAAGCCAGCCCGGATCGGGCCGCGGCCCGCGTGGCCCGGGACCTCCGCGCCGGACGTTCCCCGCGGGTGCCGCTCGAGGCCACGCAGGCCCTCGACGCCGGCGATCTGGACGTCCTCACGGACGCCATCGGACCCACACGGGTGCTGATCTACGGCCCGGTGCTGGACCCACCGGCGGACCCCCCGGAGGCGCCGCCCCGTTCTTGATCGGTCGGGAGGCGCCTTGTACCTTCGGCTCCCTGTTCCCAAAACCGAAGCATGGAGATCGCCCATGGCGCGGAAGTTCATCCCGACCGCACTGCTGGCCCTCGCCGTGGTGGCGTGCGGACCGACGCAGGTGGTTCTGACGGCCGAGACGGAAGTGGAGGACCCGGAACAGGGGACCGTCAACCGTCCGCTCGCCAACCTCGAGGTGCGCTTCTACCCGTTCGATCGGGACGCGGTGTTCGACTCGCTGACCCAGTCTGCGGCGCGCCCGGAGCCGGCGATCCCCGAGGATCTCCTCCAGGCCCAGTCCGAGGTGGCTGCGGCGCAGGAGGAATGGAAGGCCGCCGAGACCGAGTGGCAGACCCTGCGCGACAACCTCCAGAGCATCAACCAGGAGCTCCAGGGGCTCAGCCGGGGCGAGACCCGCTACGTGCAGCTCTTCAACGAGTTCCAGGAGGCGGAGCGGCGTGTGGGCACGGCCCAGCGGCGCATGGAGTCCGCGTTCGAGCGGTTCACGGAACTCCAGGAGTCCACGATCCAGCGCGCCGACGAGGTCCGCCTGCTGCGTGAGCAGTGGGCCGACGAGGCCTTCGCGGAGACCGCGACCATCTTCGCCGCCAAGGCCACCGCGGCCGGGCGCGACATCCTCGCCGACACCACCGACGCCAACGGCTCGCTGACCATCGAGCTGCGGGCCGGGCAGTGGTGGGCGAGCGCACGCGAGGAGCTGCCGTTCCAGGAGCTGTACTGGAACGTGCCCTTCACCGTCGAGGGCGGCGATCCGGTCCCGGTGACGCTCACGCCGGCCAACGCGCAGCGCCGTCCCAAGCTGTAGGGAACGGCACGCGGCCCGCACGGGCGGGCGTCCGCACCACGCAGCGGCCCCGGGGGACGATCCCCGGGGCCGCTTCGCGTTCCCGGCATCCGGTCCTGCGCGCGGACGACCGGACCGGGTACGCGTAGCGTTCGCCGACCTGCTAGCTTGAGCCCATGACCACCGCGAGCGAGCCGCAGACGGGACCGTTCCTGCACGTCGACGACGACGGGGTCGCCGAGATCCTCTTCGACGATCCCACGCGCTCCGTCAACCTGTTCACGGAGCCCGTGCTCCGACGCCTCTCGGAGCTCCTGGACACGGTCGACGGCGAGGTGGCCGGGGGCCGCGTGCGCGGCGTCCTCTTCCGGAGCGGGAAGAGCGGCACCTTCATCGCGGGCGCGGACGTCAACGCCATCGCGGCGGTGGAGCATCCTGCGGAGGGCCAGGAGGCCGCCCGCTTCGGACAGCACCTGTTCCTGCGCGTGGACGAGCTGCCCGTTCCCACGCTCTCGGCGATCGACGGAACCTGCCTCGGCGGTGGGGTCGAGCTCTCGCTCGCCTGCCGCCACCGCGTGGCGTCCGACAGCCCGCGCACCAGCCTCGGCCTGCCCGAGGTGCAACTCGGGATCCTGCCGGCCTGGGGCGGCACCACACGGTTGCCGCGGCTCGTCGGCCTGCAGGCCGCGCTCGACCTGCTGCTTACCGGCAAGACCCTGGACGCTCGCCGCGCCCAGCGGCGCGGCCTGGTCGACGCCGTCCTGCCGGCCGCCGGCTTCGCCGAGGCCGCACGCGCCTTCCTCCTGGAGCGGATCGCCGGCCCGCCTCTCGCGCACAAGGACGGCCGCGGGCTGGTCACGCGCGTCCTGGATGGACCGGGGGCTCCCATCGTCCTCGCGCAGGCGCGCAAGCGCGTCCTGGCGCAGACGGGCGGTCACTATCCGGCACCGCTGAAGATCCTCGACGTCGTGCGGCGCTCCCGTGGGTCTTCCCTCCGGCAGGCTCTCGCGTATGAGGCGGAAGCGGCCGGAGAGCTGATCGCGTCGGCCGTCTCGAAGAACCTCATCCACGTCTTCCACCTACGCGAAGCGGCGCGCAAGGGGGGCTCCACCGACCCGTCGGCGACGGCGTTGCCGGTCGAGCACCTGGGGATCCTCGGTGCCGGGGTGATGGGGGGAGGGATCGCGCAGCTGGCCGCCTACAACGGTCTGAGCGTGCGCGTGAAGGACATCCGACACGACGCCGTCGGGCATGCGCTGGCCCACGCCCAGGGCCTGTTCCGCAAGGCGGTGGAGCGGCGCAAGCTGGACCGGAGGGACGCGTCGCAGCGCATGGAGCGCATCTCCGGCGGTGTGACCTACGACGGGTTCGCCCAGGCGGACCTGGTCGTGGAGGCCGTCGTGGAGAAGATGGCCGTCAAGAAGGCCGTGTTGGCCGAGGTGGAGGGCGTGGTGCGACCGGACGCGGTCCTCGCCTCCAACACCTCCTCGCTGTCGATCGACGAGATGGCGACCGCCCTCGCACGCCCGGAACGCTTCGGCGGGCTGCACTTCTTCAATCCGGTCCACCGTATGCCACTCATCGAAGTGGTCCGCGGTGCGTCCACGTCCGCCGGCACCGTCGCCACGCTCGTCCGGCTGTCCGTGCGGCTGGGGAAGGTCCCGGTCGTGGTGCGGGACGGGCCCGGGTTCCTCGTGAACCGCATCCTGGGGCCCTACCTGAACGAGGCGGGTTTCCTGCTGGGTGAGGGCGCCTCCGTGGAGCAGGTCGATCGCGCCGCCCGGGCGTTCGGGATGCCCATGGGTCCGCTGCGCCTGATCGACGAGGTGGGCATCGACATCGCCCAGCACGCGGGCGCGACGCTGTTCGAGGCGCTCGGCGAGCGCATGCGTCCTTCCCCCGTGCTCGAGCGCATGGCCGCCTCCGGACGCCTGGGGCGGAAGGGCGGAGTGGGGTTCTACACGTACGAGGGGGAGCGCGAGAAGGACGTGGACGGCGAGGTCTACGGCGTGCTCGGCGAGACCGTCCCCGCGGAGCGGCGCACCCTGGAAGACGGCGACATCACCGCGCGGCTGGTGCTCACCATGATCAACGAGGCCGCCCGCATCCTCGCCGACGGCATCGTCGGTCGGGCGGCGGACGTGGATCTGGCGATGATCATGGGGACGGGCTTCCCGCCGTTCCGGGGTGGTCTGCTCCGGCACGCCGACCGTCTCCATCCGCGTGCGATCGTCGAGCGCCTGGACGAGCTCGCACGCCGCGTGGGCCCGCGCTTCGAACCTGCCCCCCTGCTCCGGGAGCTGGCTGCGAGCGACCGGTCGTTCTACACGGCTTTTCCCTGATTTCAAGGGGTTTTCATCGATCGACCGCGCCTCCCCGGACGCCGCGCGCGGGCGCTCCCGCAGCCGTCCGCAGGACGGGGGAGCCTGGTTTCCAGGGCCTTTCCGGAGCCCACCCTCCACAGCGCCGCGCGGTCCCGCACCCTGGATGGAGCCTCCCGGTTCCGGCCCCCGGAAACAGATGAGCACCAAAACCCCTGAAAAAAAGGGGATACGGGGACTTGGCGACCGGGCCTTCATGCCCTACAGTTCCGCGACCGGAACGACCGGTCCTTGAGCGAACCACAACGTTCGACCCGGGAGATCACACTCCAATGGCGATGAAGAAAGCCGCGAAGAAGACCGCCAAGAAGGCGGCCAAGAAGGCCCCCAAGAAGGCGGCTGCCAAGAAGGCGGCGAAGAAGGCCCCCGCTCGCGCCTCGGCTCCCAAGCCCATCAAGGAGACGCTCAGCAAGTCGGGCCTCGTGTCCCACGTCAGTGAGGCGTCGGGCGTCGCTGCCAGGGACGTGCGCAAGGTGCTCGACGCCGTCGAGCAGGCCGTGGCGGGATCGCTGCACAAGAAGGGTGCGCGTGGTTTCCGTTGGCCCGGGATGTTCCAGGTGAAGGTCGTGGACGTGCCGGCCAAGCCCCGTCGCAAGGGCATCAATCCGTTCACCAAGGAAGAGCAGTGGTTCGCTGCCAAGCCCGCCTCGGTGAAGGTGAAGATGCGTCCGCTGAAGAAGGTCAAGGACGCCGCCAGCTGATCGGATTCGCGGGATCGACCCGATCCCACTGGAGCCGGAGCTCGCCGCCGGGCGGGCTCCGGCTCCGTTGCGTTGACGCCGGGCCGCGGCGCTGGTAATTCACGGTCCAGGCTGACGCAGACACCGCAGGTCTCCCGCGCGTCCCCCCGCGTGCGTGGCACAGGAACCGCCTCGCATGTCCGATCCCGGCCAGGTCCGCATCCACTACCTCCGCCTGCCCGACCGCGAGCAGGTGTACGTGCAGCGCATGGTCTACGACGGCGACGACGTCAAGATCACGCTCGCCGAGGAGGTGGACGTGCCCGCCAAACGGGTCCGCGGCGATCTGGCGATGGAGCCCGGATCGGACGTCGTGTGGTTCACCTTCCCCGGCGCATGGCACGACATCGGTCGCTTCTACCTGACCGACCACACCTTCGCGGGCTTCTACGCCAACATCCTCACTCCCGCGCGTTTCGAGGAAGAGGGTCGCTGGTCCACGACGGACCTGTTCCTCGACGTCTGGATGTCGCCGGACGGCCGGCTCACCGTGCTGGACGAGGACCAGTTCCTGGCAGCCGTCCAGCGGGGCGACATCGCGCCCGACGTGGCCGAGCGTGCGCTGAAGGAGCTGGACGACATCCGGGCCGCGGCGCGCGACGGCACCTGGCCGCCGCCGGTGGTCCGGGAGTGGGACCTGGAGCGGGCCCTCAGGGAGTCGTTCTGGTGAGCCGTCGCGCCTCGGGGAGCGCAGCCAGGAAGACCAGGGAGATGATCACGGCGGACAGGACGCACCACTGACACCAGGCGTGGATGACGAACGCCTCCAGCCAGGTGAGCCACCCCGAGAAGAGCACGCCCAGGAGACTCCCGCCGAACAGACCCAGCGCCACCCCCCGCCGGGCGGCGAAGGAGGGCTGGAGGCCGACGAGCGCCAGGACCAGCAGCGCCAGGTAGCCGGCCAATCCGATGGCCGAGACGGGGATGCCCCCCAGCGTGGCCCATTGGCTCGCCTGCACGGTGCCGCAGTCGCCCACGCCACACTGGATCGGCCCGGTCAGGCCGAGGTTGTGGGCGAAGAGGTACAGCGCGACGAAGAATCCGATCAGGGCCAGCATGGCGATGGCCATGCGGTTCCTGGGCGGTGCGCTCATGACTCCCCGAGCAGCTCCTCGACGACGGCGCTGATGCCCGCGTAGTCCTGCGAGCCCGGCCGGATGGCGCGCCCCCCGCCGGAGCTGACGAGCACGGTGGGCGTGCCGCCCACGCCGAGCTCCTGACCCAGGCGCATCTGCGCGGTCACGATGTCGGCGTACTTCTCGCTGCGCACGCAGTCCTCGAAGTCACCCCCGTCCGCGCCCAGCGCTTCGGCCATGCTGCGGAACTGACCGATGGGCGAACCGAGGTTCGACCACACCGCCTGGTTGTCGAAGAGCGACTTGTGGTACTCCCAGTAGATGTCCTGCTCGGCGGCGCAGCGCGACGAGCGGGCCGCCAGGAATGCATTGGGATGCGCCTGGGTGATGGGCCAGTCGTAGTAGACGAAGCGCGCCTTGCCGGTCTGGATGTAGTTCACGTCGATCAGGTTCTTGACCTGCTGGAACCAGATGCGACAGGACGGGCACTGGAAGTCCCCGAACTCCCAGATGGTGACCGGCGCGTCGGGATTGCCCAGCACCATCCCCTGGGCCATCTCGATGAGGCGAGCCTGGTCGTCCAGACCTTCCACCTCGACGGGGGCCGCGGCCGTGCCGCCCTTGGAGGCGACCTGGTAGCCCACGATGGCGATCCCGGCGACGGCCACCACCGCCAGGATCGCGTAGAACCGGCTCATGCCGCCGCTCTTCTGCGCTCTAGCCACGTCCGCTGCTCCTCCAGGTACACGTGTGGGCCTTCCGCACGCGGAGGGCACCGACGTTCATCCAGGTAAAGGTGACCGACCGACGCTCCCTCAGCAACCGACCGGAGGCACGGGGAGGGAACGGTGGGCCCTCGAGGGTATGCCGCGTCAGCTGGCCAGGACGGCCCGCACCGACGCCTCGACGTCCTCGAAGCTCTCCAGCACATGGTGGGCGCCGCAGCCGGCCAGGTCTTCGGCCGAATAGCTCCCCGTGCACACCGCCACGGTGCGGGCGCCGAACCACCGGCCGCATTCGACATCCCGGGGCGTGTCTCCCACGACCACCACGGCGTCGGGCTGGAAATCGACGCCCCAGTGCCGCTGGGCGCGATCTACCGCGATCCCGGGAAGGTGGTTCCGGTGCTCGTGGTCCGACCCGTATCCGCCGACCGGGAACCAGGACTCGAGCCCGACGGAGCGCAGCTTGAGCCACGCACCTCGTTCGACGTTCCCCGTCACCAGGCCCAACGCCACGTCCGGCTCTTCCGCCAGATGCTCCACCAGGTCGCGGGCGCCGGTCAGGAGGTCCATGGGGTGCCCCGCCAGCCCCGCTTCCAGGCCCGCCAGGTAGGCGTCCCAGAGGTCCGGCAGACCTCGATCCACGGCCGGAGCGTCCAGACCGGCCTCGACGAGCAGCTCGCGGGCGATCTGCGGGTCGGTCTTGCCCGAGAAGGAGTGCGTGTCGATGGGGCCGGTGGTGCCGAACACGCGCAGGAGCGCGTCGCGGAACGCCGGCTTGGCCGGCCCTCCCCGCACCAGGGTTCCGTCGATGTCGAACAGGACCAGGCTCTTCACACCACTCATCCCACGGAGGTCACCGCGCTCTCGATCGCGCTCTCCAGACAATCGCGAGCGGCCGCACCCAGGGCAACGAGGGCCGGTGCCGGAACGTTGCCGGCCACCTCGCCCGTGGACACGACGAAGGTGAGATCGCCGTCGAAAAGCGTGTTCACGGGGGAGATGCGGCGGGGCAACGCGGTGGCCGCCATCCGCGCCAGCCGGGCCAGCGCTGCCCGGGACAGCGGCGCGTCGGTGGCCACGACGGAGAGGGTCGTGTTCTCGCCCGGCCCGGTCCCGGCCGCGAGGTCTCCCTGCGCCAGACGGTCCTGCAGCTCGCGGGCGGTGTTCAGGAAGACACCGTCGGGCCCGCGCGCGCCGCCGAGGATGCCCCCCCAGGCGTCCAGCACGTCCCCGAACGCGTTGACGACGCTCAGGGCCCCGACCGTGAGACCGCCGACGCGGAGCGAGGCCGAGCCCAGGCCCGAGCGCATCGCCGTCGAGGCACCTCCGATCTTGCCGATGGTGGCCCCGGCGCCGGCTCCGACCGCACCGAGGGGGACGGGTGCGTCCGACGCGGACGTGCACGCCTTCTCGCCGAGGGCCGCGTCGGGCCGACCGACGCCGCGCGCCAGGTCGAAGATCACCGCAGCCGGGACGATGGGGACCCGCGCGTCCCGTACGGCGAAGCCACGGCCCTTGGACTCCAGCCAGCGCATCACGCCGTCGGCGGCTGCGAGGCCGAACGCGGAGCCGCCCGTCAGCACGATCGCGTCGGCGTGCGGAACCAGGTGACGCGGGGAGAGGACGGCCAGCTCGCGACTGCCCGTGGCCATGCCGCCGACCTCGACGGCCGCACGGAACGGGCCGAGCACCACGGTGCAGCCGGACCCGCCGCCCTGGACCTCGGCGTGTCCGACCCGGATGCCGGGTACGTCCGTGATGCTGCCGTGCCTCACCTGCCCCATCCTGCCGGGTCCGGCACGAAGGGACGTGCGGAACCGGTCGCTAGAGGGATCTCACGAGAGCTGGGACAGCAGGGAGGGATCGAGATTGCCCCCGCTCAACACCACCGCCACGCGCCGTCCCGCGAGTGGAAGCCGGCCCGAGCGCAGCGCGGCCACGCCTGCGGCCCCGGAGAACTCCACCACCAGCTTGACGCGGGCCAGCAAGACCGAGGCCGCCGCCCGGATCTCGTGATCCTCCACCAGCACGACGTCGTCGTAGAGTGCCCGGATGTGTCGGTAGGTGAGATCGCCGGCGCGCACGGGGGCCAGCCCGTCGGCGATGGTGTCGATGCCGGGCAGCGTCACCGGCTCTCCGGCGTCGAGCGCCGCCCGCAACGCCGCGGCCCCGGTGGGCTCGACGGCGTAGAGCGCCGTGTCCGGCCGCAGGGCGCGCAGCGCGACCCCGACACCGCTGGCCAGGCCCCCGCCACCCACGCAGACGATCACGACCTCGACGTCCGGCCAGTCCTCCACGATCTCCAGGCCGACCGTGCCCTGGCCCGCGATGATGTCCGGGTGGTCGAAGGGGGGCACCATCGCGAGCCCACGCTCTTCCTGGATGCGCTCGGCGCGCTCGCGCCGCTCCAACGAGGTGGTGCCTTCCAGCACGACCTCCGCGCCCAGGCGCTGGGCCCCGCTGCGCTTGATGGCGGGCGCGGTCACCGGCATGACCACCACCGCCCGCGTGCCGAGCAGGCGCGCTGCGAGCGCCACGGCCTGCGCGTGGTTCCCCGAGGAGTACGTGATGACCCCGCGCTCGAGCGCCTCGGGGGGAAGCTGGGCGATGAAGTTGTAGGCGCCACGGATCTTGAAGGCTCCGGCCCGCTGCAATGACTCGCACTTGAGCCGTACCTCCGCGCCCACCTCCTCGGAGAGCGCCTCGGCATGGAGCAACGGTGTCCGCTCCACCACGCCCTGGATGCGCTCGGCCGCTTCGCGCACGTCGTCGATCCCGACGAGCGCGCCCGTGTCGGTCGGGCTCACGCGTCCTCCTCCGCCCCGGCGCCCGCGTCCTCATCGCCGGCGTCGGAGACGCCCTCCTCCGGGAGAGCGTCCGCCTCTCCGTCCAGGGCCACGCCGTCCTGCTCCTCGTCGTCGTCGTCCTCCACCACGAGGCGGGCCACGTCCACCACGGTGTCGCCGTCATCCAGGTTGATGAGGCGCACGCCCTGGGTGGCACGTCCGATCACGCGGATCTCGTCCACCCGCTGCCGGTTCACCACCCCACCCCGTGTGATGATCATCACCTGGTTGGCGGGTTGGACCGCCTTGATGGACACCACCTTCCCGGTCTTGGTGGACGTCTTGATGTTGATCACGCCGAACCCGCCGCGGCCTTGCAGGCGGTATTCGTCCACGTCGCTGCGCTTGCCCATCCCGCTCTCGGTGGCCACGAGCAGCGTGGTCTCACCCGCCTCCTGCGGAACCACCACCATGCCGACGACGTGGTCGTCGTCGCGCAGCGCGATGCCACGCACGCCCTCGGTGGCCCGGCCCATGGGCCGGGTGTCCTGCTCGTCGAAGCGGATGGCCATCCCGTTGCGGGTGGCCAGGACGATCTGGTCCTCCCCCGACGTGATGTGCACGTCGATGAGCTCGTCCCCTTCCCGGACGTTCATGGCGTTCAGACCCACCGAGCGCACGTTGCCGTACGCGGACAGCGCGGTCTTCTTGATCTGCCCGTTGCGCGTGCAGAAGAAGAGGTAGCGGTCGTCGCTGAACTCGCGGACCGGGACCACCGCGGCGATGGCTTCGTGCGCGCCCATCTCCAGCAGGTTCACGATGGGCTTGCCGCGGGAGTGCCGCCCCGCCTCGGGGAGCTGCCAGACCTTGATCCAGTAGCACTGTCCGGTGCGGGTGAACACCATGAGGTAGTCGTGGCTCGAGCCCACGAAGAGGTGTTCGACCCAGTCCTCGTCCTTGGTGCCCATGCCCTGGAGCCCACGTCCCCCCCGCCGCTGGGCGCGGTAGGTGTCGATGGGCAGGCGCTTGATGTAGCCCTGGCGCGTGACCGTGATCACCATCTCCTCGTCGGCGATCAGGTCCTCCATGTCCAGGTCGCCGTGCCAGTCGGTGATGTCGGTGCGGCGGTCGTCCCCGAAGCGGGTGGCGACGTCGGTGAGCTCGTCCTTGACGATGCCCATCCGCACCTCGCGGCTGGCGAGGATGCGCTCCAGCTCCGCGATCTGGCCCCGGACCTCGGACAGCTCCTGGTCCAGCTTGTCCATCTCCAGGCCGGTGAGGCGCCCGAGCCGCATGTCCAGGATGGCCTGCGCCTGCCGATCGGAGAGCCCGAAGCGCTCCTGGAGGCGCAGGGAGGCCTGCTCGGTGTCCGGGGAGCCCCGGATAATGGCCACGACCTCGTCGATGTTGTCGACGGCGATCTTGAGGCCCTCCAGGATGTGCTCCCGCTCCTTGGCCTTCTCGAGGTCGTGTTCGGAGCGTCGGACGACCACCTCGTGACGGTGGTCGATGAAGTGGAGCAGGATCTCCCGCAGGCCCATGACCTTGGGCACGCCGTCCACCAACGCGAGCAGGATGGTCCCGAAGGTCGACTGCATCTGCGTGTGCTTGAACAGCTTGTTCAGCACGATGTCGTAGATGGCGTCGCGCTTGAGCTCCACCACCACGCGCATGCCGTCGCGGTCGGATTCGTCGCGCAGGTCGGCGATGCCCTCGATGCGCTTGTCCCGCACCAGTTGGGCGATCTGCTCGACCAGGCGCGACTTGTTCACCATGAAGGGCACTTCGGTGATGATGATGCGCTCGCGGCCTTGCGGCGTCTCCTCCTTGCCCACCCGAGCCCGGATGACGATGCGTCCGCGTCCGGTGGTGTAGGCCTCGTGGATCCCCCGGCGGCCCATCACGATGCCGCCGGTCGGGAAGTCCGGCCCCGGGATGTGCTTGAGCAGGTCCGCCTGGGACAGCTCGGGGTCGTCGATCAGCGCCTGCGTGGCGGCCACGACCTCGCGCAGGTTGTGCGGCGGGATGTTCGTCGCCATCCCCACCGCGATGCCGGAGCTGCCGTTGACCAGCAGGTTGGGGGCCTTGGACGGCAGCACGCGCGGCTCGTCCAGACGTCCGTCGAAGTTGGGGCTGAAGTCGACGGTCTGCTTGTCGATGTCCTCCAGCAACTCGGTGGCGAGCCGCGTGAGGCGGGCCTCGGTGTAGCGGTAGGCGGCCGCCGAGTCCCCGTCGATGGAGCCGAAGTTGCCCTGGCCGTCGATCAGCGGATAGCGGAGCGAGAACTCCTGCACCATGCGCACGAGCGAGTCGTAGACCGCCGAGTCGCCGTGGGGGTGGTATTTGCCCAGGACCTCACCGACGACCGTCGCGCTCTTCTTGTAGGGCCGGCCGGGGCCGAGCCCCAGGTCGGACATCGCGTACAGGATGCGGCGGTGGACCGGCTTCAGGCCGTCCCGCACGTCGGGGAGGGCGCGCTGCACGATGACGCTCATCGAGTAGTCGATGAACGAATCCCGCATCTCGTCTTCGAGGAGGCGTTCGAGGACCCGCGGGCCACCGGCGTCGTCGCCGCCGGTGGGGAGCATCTCGTTCTCGTCGTTCTCGCTCATCGCCATCCGATCAGGAGAGCCCGGACCCGGCCGGGAGCGCGGGCCGGATCAGGTCCCGGCGCCGGCTCGAGGGCGGCGCTCGGGAGGGGGAGTTCCGGAAGGGCCCCGAGCGGCGCGTCCATGTCGTGGAGAACCGCCGAAAGCCCTTGAAAAATAACGCAGATCGGGGCTTTCGAGCAACCGCGGCGGAGGCCCCGGGCCGGGGTGCGGCGGCACCCCCGCGGACCGTCAGGCGACCGAGACGAAATCCCGCAGCTCGACCCGGCCGAGGCGGCCCAGGGCCCCGCGGATCTCCGACCGCGCCTCGGCGCCGGACACGGCGGCGAGCACGAAGGCGTCGGGGTGCCCCGACAGGTCCCTCGGCCCCACCACCGGGGCGTCGTGGATGGTCTGCCCCACCTTGCGCGGGTCCAGCTCCACGAACGCCGTGACCGGCCGGCCCACGTCGGCCAGCTCACGCGCGAAGGCCTTCCCCGTCGGTCCGGCGCCCCACACCACCACCGGCCGGCCCTCGCGAAGAAGGGTGCGCGCCAGCACCTCGACCTTCAAGCGCCGGAAGGCATCGATCCAGTAGCGCTGGTCCACCCGCGAGAGCCGGGACGGATGGTCCCGCCACAGCAGCGGCTCCCCCTCGACCCGGGCGAAGCGCGCGCCCCGCTCCCACAGCCGCAGCACGAGGTCGTAGTCCTCCGGCCACGGGCCCTCCCGGTAGCCGCCCGCCTCGGCGACGGCAGCGGCGCGCATCAGGAACGTGGGATGGGCGAGCGGGCACTCGACGAACAGGTCGCGCTCGATCTCCTCGGGGGTCGCGAGCGAGTTCAACCAGGCTTCGTACTTGACGCGCCCGTCCTTCAGGAGATCCCGAGGGAAGTAGCGCACGGCCGTCCCGCACAGGGTGACGGAGGGGTGGGCGAGCAGGTGGGCCCGCTGCCGCTCCAGGCGGTCCGGCGGAGCGATGTCGTCCGCGTCCATGCGGGCCAGGAGCGGCGCCCGGGCTTCGGCGCGGGCCCGCTCCAGCGCCGCGACGATGCCGTGGGGGTCGGTGCGCACGACGCGCAGGCGCGCGTCCAGCTGCGCGGTCCGGGTCAGGAGCGCGGCGGTCCCGTCGCTCGAGCCGTCGTCCACGGCGACGACCTCGAGGTCGGACCACGTCTGGTCCAGGATGGAGCGCAGCGCCTCTTCCAGGAACGGGGCGCCGTCGCGGACGGGAAGCAACACGGAGATGTCGGGCATGACCGCCATGTTTCCATGTCCGGGCGACGCTGTCCAGAGCGCCGCATGGTTCAGGCGCTCCGCGCCTCCGCCGGCAGCACCTCGGCCAGGTACCGGCCGGTCACGCTGTCCGGGGCCGTCACGATGTCCTCGGGACGGCCCATGGCCACCAGCCGACCGCCCTGCACGCCGGCACCCGGGCCGAGATCGACGACCCAATCGGCCGTCTTGATCACGTCCAGGTTGTGCTCGATCACCACCACGGTGTGACCGGCATCCACGAGACGGTCGAGGACCCGTAGCAGCTTGCGCACGTCCTCCCCCGACAACCCCGTGGTGGGCTCGTCCAGGAGGTAGAGGCGGCGCTCCCCCTTCCCCGCTCCACCACTCGTGAGCTCCCGCGCGATCTTGAGCCGTTGCGCCTCTCCGCCGGACAGCGTGGGCGCCGGCTGACCCAGCCGCAGATACCCCAGCCCCACCTGCTGGAGCTGCCACAGCGTCTGTCCCAGGCGGTCCTCCTTCAGGAAGAAGCGGATCGCCTCGTCCACCGTCAGATCGAGGATGCGGGCGACGTCCAATCCCCGGTAGCGCACGTCGCGGATCTCGCGCTTGAATCGCGTTCCGCCGCACACGTCGCACGGGACGAAGACATCCGCCATGAAGATCATCTCGATCTCCACCTGCCCCGCTCCCTTGCAGGCCTCGCAGCGACCGCCCTCCACATTGAACGAGAAGGCCTTGGCCTCGTAGCCGCGCTGCCGCGCCAGCGGCTGCTCGGCCAGGATGCGCCGGATCTCCGCCCAGGCACCGATGTAGGTGACCGGGTTGGAGCGCGGCGTCCGTCCGATGGGCGACTGGTCGACGAGCACCACGCTCTCCACGTGCTGCAGCCCCCGCAGGCTCGCGTACTCACCCACTTCCTCGCCCAGGTGCTGCTTGGCGGACGTGTCGCCCCCGCCCAGCTCGCGTTCGAGCGCCCGGTAGAAGATGTCGTGCACGAGCGTGGACTTGCCCGAGCCCGAGACGCCGGTGACCACCGTGCGGGCTCCCACGGGAAAGACGACGTCGATGCCGTCCACGTTGTGGAGGCGCGCCCCCTTCAGCTCGATGCGGGAGGTGCGCACGGAGCGCCGCCGCTCGGGCACCTCGACCGCGCTCGCCCCGGAGAGGAAGCGGCCGGTGGCGGTGTCCGCGTCCAGCAGCGCCTCCGGCGCGCCTTCGAACACGATGCGTCCTCCGCGCTCCCCCGAACCCGGCCCCAGCTCGACGACATGGTCGGCGCGCCGGATGGCGTCGCTGTCGTGCTCGACCATGACCACGGTGTTGCCGGCGTCGCGCAGGCGGGCGAGCAGGTCCAGCAAGGCCCGCGTGTCGCGCGGGTGCAGGCCGATGGTCGGCTCGTCCAGCACGTACAGGGTGTCCACCAGGCTGGCGCCGAGCGAGTTGGCCAGGTGGATGCGCTGGGCTTCACCGCCGGACAGGGTCCGCATCTGCCGGGACAGGGTCAGGTAGCCCAGCCCCACATCCAGAAGGAAGGACAGCCGCGCCTCCAGCTCGCGCTGGATGGTGGCGGCCACCGCCGCCGCCATCGGCGGCAGGTCCAGCTCGCGCACCCACGTGGCCAGCTCCTCGACGACGCGGTCGGCCGCGTCGGCGATGGTCCATCCGGCCACGCGGATCCGCAGCGCCTCCGGACGCAGCCGCGTCCCCTTGCACGCCGGACAGGTCTTCGGCGTCTGGTACTGCCGGAGGAAGACGCGGATGTACTGCTTGTAGCGCTTGGATTCGCGTGACTGGAGGAAGGGGATGACCCCCTCGAACCCGTCCGTGCCGTTCAGCACCGCCTTGCGGAACCGCTGGGTGAGCCGTTCCCAGGGCATGTCCAGCGCGACGCGTTGCGCCCGTGCGAACCGCCGCAGCCGGTCCCGCTCCTTGTCGTAGCGCGGCTTCTCCCACGGGTCGACCGCACCCTCCGCGATCGAGCGCGTGGGATTGGGGACGATCAGGGCCGGATCGTACTCCAGCGTGGCGCCGAAGCCCGTACAGCGGGGGCACGACCCGTACGGGTTGTTGAACGAGAAGAGCCGGGGCGTGGGCTCCAGGAACGTCACGGTCGGATGGTCGGGGCACCGGAAGCGCTCGGTGAAGCGCAGGACCTGCCCGTCGGCGAGCCACGCGACAGCCTCGCCCTCTCCTTCGGTGAAGGCGGTCTGGATGGAGTCCACCAGGCGGTCGCGCTCGACCGCCCCCGCCTTGAGCCGATCCACCACCACCAGGCCGTCGCGCACGTCCGCCAGGTCCACCCCCAGGGCATCCGGGTCGGTCGCGTCCGCCGCGGTCAGGTCGAACGAGGTCGGTCCCACCTGCACGCGCAGGAACCCGAGCGCGCGCAGGTTCTCCACCACGGTCGGGTGCCGCACCTTGGCACTGGTCTCCAGCGGGAATCCCAGCACGATCCGCGTGCCGGGGGGCAGCGCCTCGAGCGCGTCGGCGACGCTCGCGGGCGTGTCGGGTCGCACCACGCGGTCGCAGGACGGGCAGTGGGTGGTGCCCACCCGCGCCCAGAGCAGCCGCAGGTAGTCGTAGACCTCCGTCGCGGTGCCCACGGTGGAGCGGCTGCTCTTGGTCGGGTTCTTCTGCTCGATGGCGACCGACGGCGCGACGCCCTCGATGCGATCGACCGCCGGCTTCTCCACCCGGTCCAGGAACTGTTTCGCGTAGGTGGAAAGCGACTCCACGTAGCGCCGCTGGCCTTCGGCGAAGAGGGTGTCGAGCGCGAGCGAGGACTTGCCCGAGCCGCTGGGTCCCGTGATGACGGTGAGCGTGCGGCGGGGCAGGTCCAGATCGAGGTTCTGGAGATTGTGCTGCCGGGCGCCCCGGATGCGGATCGCGTCGTCCATGCGGCCTACGGATACCCGCCAGGGGTCGCCGGGTGCGCGACGTCCAAACCCCACCCCCGCCCCGCACGTCCCACCCACGGGCCCCTCACCGGACCGGGCACGGCGCCCGCCCCCTTGACCCTCAGGGATGCCGAGTGGTAGGATTTGAGCACATGGTGAATTTTGAGCATTTGGAGGAACGGCATGAGCGACGGTGTCCTGTCCCGATTGAGCCGCAGGGAGCGGCAGGTGATGAGCGCCCTCTTTGCGGGGTCTCCGGCCACGGTATCGGAGATCCAGGAGCGCATCCCGGAGGCTCTGAGCTATTCGGCCGTGCGCTCCACGTTGCGGGTGCTCAGCGAGAAGGGGCACGTCGAGCGCACGGCGGAAGGCAAGCGCTACCTGTACGAGCCGGCGGTCCGGCAGGACCGCGCGCGCAAGGCGGCGCTGAAGGACCTGGTGACCACGTTCTTCGACGGCTCTGCGGAGCGGGCGGCGGCAGCGTTGCTGCGCATGTCCGACACGCGCAGCCCCGAGGACGTGCTGGAGCGGCTGCGCCAGGAGATCCGACGCACACGTGGAGAGGGGAGGTGACGGGATGATGGACTGGATGATGTTCGACGGAACGGCGTCTGCGGGACTGGCCGCGGAGATCGCGCTCAAGGCGACGGTGTTGTTGACCACGGTCGGCGCCACGGCCTGGCTGCTGCGGCGCGCGTCCGCGGCCGTGCGCCACAGCCTGTGGGCCGCCGCCACGCTGGCCTTGCTGGCCCTGCCGCTCCTCAGCGCCTCGGCGCTCGACTGGGCGGTGCTGCCGGCGCGCAGCACGGTGGACGCGCAGGCAGTCGGGTCCGCGCCGCAGACGCCCTCGCCGGTCGCGCGGGTGGAGTCCGCTCCCCCGCACGCGGAGGCCGGCGAGACCTTCGCGGCGGTACGGTCGTCTCCGGTCCGGCCCGCGTCGGCTACGGCACCGGGCGTCGGGACCGCGCTGGCCGGCCTGTGGGCCGTGGGCGCGCTCCTGATCCTCGGGCACCTGGGCCTGGGGCTGGCGGTGCTGGCGCACCGTACGCGCACCGGACTTCGCCTGACGGAGGGCCGCGAACGCCGTGCGCTCGATCGGGCCCTCGCGCGTGCGGGGGTGGAGCGGCCCGTCGAGCTGGTGATCAGCGCCACCGTCTCGACGCCGCTGACGTGGGGCGTGCGGAGATCCCGGATCCTCCTGCCCGCACGTTCGGATGTGTGGACCGACGACCGTCTCCGCCTCGTGCTCGAGCACGAGGCGGCCCACGTGGCCCGCGCCGACGCGCGCTGGTTGGCGCTGAGCCGCGTGGCGCTCGCCCTGTACTGGTTCCACCCGCTGGCCTGGTGGGCCGATCGCCGTCTGCACGCCGAGGCGGAGCGCGCGGCCGACGACCGTGTGCTGGGTGGAGGCGCGCGCGCCTCCGACTACGCCGGCCACCTGGTGGACGTGGCGGCCCAGGTCGCGGGCCGTGCCCGCCTCGCACCCGCCGCCTGTCTGGCCCACACGGACGGGTTCGAAGGCCGCGTGCTGGCCATCCTCGACCGGAGCGCCGATCGCACGCGCACCGGACCGCTCCGCGCCGTGCTGATCCTGGCCGCCGTCGGGGTGGCGGTAGTGCCCCTCGCGGCGGCGGTGCCGGTCTCCGCGCCCGCGCACGACGAGGGGGCGGCCGAGGTGCCCGCAGCCGACCTCGCCGACGCGGTCGCCGACGCCGTCGGAGCGGCGCTCACACCCGCTCCACAGGCGGACGTGGAGGTGGACGAACAGGACGCCCGCCTCGACCCCCGGTCGGTGGCGGCGCTGTCCCAGGCGCTCCGCACCGATGGCAGCGTGGAGGTGCGCAGGACGTCGGCCTGGGCGCTCGGGCAGATCGAGGATCCCGCCGCGGTCCCGGCGCTGATGTACGCGCTGGAGAACGATGCCGACCTGGACGTGCGGCGCACTGCGGTCTGGGCCCTCGGTCAGATCGAGAGCTCCGAGGCGGTGCCCGCGCTCACCCGCGCGCTCGGGGACGACGACGCCGAGCTGCGCGCCCAGGCCGTCTGGGCCCTGGGTCAGATCGAATCCGGCGCGGCGGTGGAGCCGCTCCTGGCGCTGCTCTCGGACCCCGACGCCCAGGTCCGGGGCCAGGCGGTGTGGGCGCTGGGCCAGATCGAGGACCGGGCGGCCGTCGACGGGCTGATGACTGCACTGCGCGACGATGCCGACCAGGTCCGCAGCCAGGCGGCGTGGGCGCTCGGCCAGATCGAGGATGACGCCGCCACGGATGCGCTGGCGGCCGCGCTGCGGAATGACGCGTCCGCGTCCGTGCGGGCGCAGGCCGCGTGGGCCATCGGACAGATCGAGCCGCGCAGCGCGCCGACGGCGCTCCTGGACGCCCTCACGGACGACGACACGCGTGTGCGCGGTCAGGCCATCTGGGCCCTGGGTCAGATCGAGGACCGGAGCGCCGTCCCACGCCTGATCGAGTTGCTCCAGCATGAGGATCCCTCCGTGCGCAGCGGAGCGTTGCATGCGCTGGGCGAGATCGGAGGACAGGCCGCCCTGGAAGCGATCGCGCCCCTGCTCCAGGATCCCGATGAACAGATCCGGGCGGCCGCGGCGCGCGCCCTGGGAGGCGGCGGGTGGAACAACCCCGATCCGCGTCCGCAGCCGAGGCCCCGCCCCCAGCCCCGGCCTCGCCCCGGCGGAGTGGAGTGATGTCCCTCCGCGCGTGGGTCGGTGTCCTGGGCGTGCCCGCGCTGACGCTGGCGGTGCTCGTGGCCGCGTCCGGTCCGGACGAGGGGACGAACCGGGAGGTGGGGTCCCGGACCGGACCGGCCCGGGCACAGGTCGCCGGCGACGTGGAGGCGCTTCTGGACGCCGTCCGCGGACTCCGCCCCCTGAGCTGCGCCCTCGCGCAGCGCACGGTGGGCGGGCGGTGGGGACCCGGTCGGACCCTGAGCGTGGTGGACGCCCCGGGCGCGCCGGATCCCGACGCGGAGCGCGCGGCCGGCGCGTGGATGGGCCGCGCGCTGGCCGCCGGCGAGCGCGGACGGCTGCTCGACGCGCTCGCGGAGCCCGACGCCTGCGTCCGGGTCGTGGCCGCGCTGGTCCTCGGGGGGGAGCGGGAGCCGTCGGCGGTGCCGGCGCTCGTCGAGCGGGCCCGGAGCGCCGCGGCGGAGCCCGCGCTGGCGGCGTTGCGCGCTCTGGGCGCGGGCGGCTGGAGCGAGGCGGGGCCCGGCGTGCGGGGCCTGCTGGACCACCCCGACGCGCGTCGACGCGCGGGCGCCGCCTGGGCGCTGGGTGGGATCGAGGACACGGCGGCGGAGGCCGACCTGGCGGAGCGGCTCTCCGATCCGGATCGGGTGGTGCGACGGAACGCCGCCTGGGCGCTCGGTCGGCTGGAGCGCGCCTCGGCCGTGCCTCGGCTCGTGGAGGCCCTGCGGGACGGCGAGCCCACGGTCCGCATCAACGTGGCCTGGGCGCTGGGACAGATCGAGAGCGCGAGCGCCATCCCGGCGCTGACGGAGCTGCTCGCCACGGACGACTCCCCCGCCGTACGGGAGGCCGCGGCCTGGGCGTTGGGTCAGATCGAGTAGGCTCGCCGAGGCGCTGCGCGTCCGGAGGCGACGGGCCGCGCTTCGGGAGGCGACGGGCCGCAACCGGAAGGTTGCGGCCCGTTCCGCGTCCGTGCCGGTTGACCGGGGCTAACGGACAACATAATTTGTCCGTCATGAACCGGATCCCGCCCGACCTCGAGTCTGTCCAGATCATCGACGACGTGGAGCGCGCGCTGGTGCTCCTGAAGGAGCCCCGACGTCGCATCCTGGAGCTGGCGCGCGCCGGCGTCTCGGCGGTGGATCTGGCGGATCGGCTCGGCGAGACGCGCCAGCGGCTCGGCTACCATCTCCGTCAGCTGGTGGACGCCGGCCTGCTGGACGAGGAGACCGGGGAGCGCCGGGGCGCCGTGGTCGAGAAGCGCTATCGGGCTCGGGCCGACAGCTATGCGCTGTCGCCGGATCTCCTCGGACCGCTCGCCGCCCGCCTCTCCGGCGGGGACCGGGAGAGCCTCGCCCACCTCCTGGGGGCGGTGCACCAGGTCCAGCGCGACGTCACCGCGGTGCTGGAGTCCGGCCCGGAGACGCGTGTGCCCACGCTGACGCTGTCGACGCGCATCCGGTTCGCGGACGCGGCCGAGCGCGGTGCCTTCGCCGACGCGCTGGTGCGCGCCCTCACGGACGTCGTGGCCCGTTGCGCCCGTCCCTTCGAGGTCACGGAGCCCGACGCGAAGGACGCAGAGCCGTTCCGCCTCACCCTCACCCTTCACCCCACTCCATCATGACCGACCCACTGCCTTGGAGAGACGAACGCGAGATCCGCGTCGAGGCCGAACCCGCCCGCGTGTGGGCCGCCTGGGCCGAGCCCGCCCACGTGGCCCGATGGTTCGCGGATGAAGGGCACGGATCCCTGGAGCCCGGAGGGGAGATCGTCCACGTCTTCCACGGGCACGGGGAGCACCGCTACCGCGTGCTCGAGGTCGAGCCCGAGCGCCGCCTCGTGCTCGAAGGCGAGATGGACGGCATCGCTTTCCGGCAGGAGACGGTGCTCACATACCGGGACGGCGTGACCGTCCTCACCCTCGTGCACTCCGGCTTCGGATCCGCCGATCCGGACTCGGAGATCACGCAAGGCATCGACTCCGGTTGGGCCATGGCGCTCGCGGTCTTCAAGCACTACGTCGAGCGCTGGTACGGTCGGGACAAGGTCAGCCTCTCGCTCTTCCGCCCCGCGACCTTCGACTACACGGAGCTGGTCCAAGAGCGCTACGCCGCCGGGCTGCACACCTGGCTGACCGCCGAGGTCTCGATCGGGTCGTCGGATCCGCCCCGCCTGCGCTCCGGCCTCGCGCTGCGCGGACACGAGTTGGTGCGAACCGATCACGAGATCGCGCGCACGTGGGAGGAGCTGGACGGCGTGCTCGAGCTCAAGGCGTTCGGATCCGCGCCGGATGCGCGCGTGCTCGGCGTCCGCGTGAGTAGCTGGAGCCCGAACGCGGAGGCCCGCCTGGCCGCACTCCGGCCGGAGTTGGAGGCGGCGGTGGAACGGCTGGCGCGGGCGTGAACGGACTTCAGGAGCCGGCGTGCAGGTTCTCCGCATCGAGGAAGCGCTCGCGGACGGCGCGGGCGATGGCCTCGCCGGCGAACCGGTTCCCCAGGGCGGTCCAGTGTCGATCCCAGTGGAAATACAGGTCCTGCCTGCGTGCAGCACCGCCGGGCAGGAGCAGCGGCTCGAAGTCCTCGCGCAGGAAGTGGCACTCGAGCCTCTGATCGACGCAGATGCGTCGCAACCCGTACTCGTCCAGGTTGACGGCGAAGTCGCTCCTCTCCATCCGGAACGTCTGCCGCGTGACCACCCACGCCCAGTCGTGCACCGCTTCGCGCGCGGGTACGTGCGCGACCAGTAGCTTCGCACCGCTCGCGCGTACAGCGTTCTGCAGTTCCTCGAGAAGGGCCTCGGTGATCCGCCAGTCACGCCGCACATCCGCCCGGGACTCCGTGCGCCAAACGTCCCACTCCAGCGGAATCGCCAGCCGCTGGGGTTGGGTCTCGCGGGTGAGCCGGAGCGCCCGCGCGAGCTTGAAGGCCTGCGGGCTGCTCTTCACGATCCGCGTCACATCCCGATAGAGCATGGAGTGCCGGGTCAAGAAGCCCTTGAGACCTCCCGGATGCCCCGCCGACTCCCCCGCGTCGAGCCCGGGCACCTCCTCCGTCGGCGGCGGGCCAGCCGGGACCGGCACGCCCCGCAGCTCGAGGTGCGCATCGGTGCTGTCTCCGACCAGCTCGAACCAGGGCTTGCGTCCGCGCCAGTAGCGATCGGATCCGTTGCTGTTGATGTCGTTCCCGTAGAACAGCAGGATCACGAGGTCGGGGTCGTACGCCACGCCGTCCCGCCGGAACCACAACAGCTCCTGGTCCGTGCTCCATCCGGCGGTACCGGCGTTGATGACCTGGACCGGGCGCCCGCCCGAGGCGTTGAGCGCCTTCTTCATCACTTCGGAGAACAGGTCCTCGAACTCGACCGTGTACCCCTGCGCGAAGGAGTCGCCCAGGACGAGGATGCGGTACTCGCCGTCCGGCTTCGCCAGCGGGTACTCCGGACCGCGGATGCGCCGCGAGTTGAACGACTCATGGATGGTGTATTCGCGCGGCGCGTAGCGGACGCCCTCGAAGTTGGCCTTCTTGATCCATCCGAGCAGCGTGTCCGGCTCCACCCGGATGACGTTGGCGCCGGGAACGGTCGGGCGGTGCCGGATGATGCGCACCGCGCCCTCGCTCAGGGTGAGGGCGAACAGGCTGGCGACCCCCAGCAACGCGAGGTTGGCTGCCAGCTTCCGCAGTTGCCCAGCCATCGCCCGTTCCTAGAAGATGGTGTAGATGAACGGCGCCAGCGCAGATCCTTGTGCGAACACCAGGACGGCGCCGAGGAGCACCAGCACGAGCAGTATGGGCAGGAGCCACCACTTCTTGCGGACGCGCAAGAAGTCCCAGAGATCCCCGATCAGCGTGGAGCGAGCCATATCTAGCGATTCCTCGTAGGACGATCAGAACTTTCGTTGCATCGAGGCCCCACGCGTCTCCTCGCGTGCGACCCAGTAGCTTCCCCCATGCGCCCGGTGCGCAATGGGATTCTTCCCGACGACCCGGGCCAGCGCCCCGATCGGTGCCACGACCCCGTAGAAGACCACCCCCATCAGGATCGGGGTCGTGAACCTGGAGATGGCGTGCGCCATACGCATCCAGCCGCGCTCTACGGGTCCCAGGCGCGTGGGCGCGAGCAGCGCAGCTCCGAGCAGCAGGAGCGCGAGCCCGCCGAGCACGAGCGGAGAGAGCGTGTGCCCTCGCCACCAGGCAACACCGGACAGGACCGCAAAGGCCCCTCCGACGGTGCCGCCGAAGCGCCGGCCCTCGGCGGCGCTCAGTCGAGGGGGATGTCGGTTCTCCAATCGACCTCCTCCGTCCAGGCGGGTTGACCCTCCTTGGACAGCAGAAACGGACCGACCACCAGGTGGTCCATGTGGGTACGCATGAAACAGCGGTAGGCGTCGGCGGGAGTGCAGACGATCGGCTCGCCGCGGACATTGAAGGACGTGTTGACCAGGACCGCGCAGCCCGTGCGGGCCGCGAATGCGGTGAGCAGGCCGTGGTAGTCCGGGTTGGATGCTCCGTCCACAGTCTGGATGCGAGCCGAGTAGTCCACATGCGTGACGGCCGGTATGTCCGAACGCGGGACGTTCAGGAGGTCGATGCCCCACAAGCCGTCTGATCCCTCGGGCAGTGGGAGCCGCCGATGCTCCCGGACGGGGGCGACCAACAGCATGTACGGCGACGCGCGTTCGATCTCGAAGTAGTCGGACACGCGATCGACGAGAACACTCGGGGCAAAGGGACGGAAGCTCTCCCGGAACTTGATCTTGAGGTTGAGCTGCGCCTGCATGCGCGGTGAGCGGGGGTCGCCGAGGATGCTGCGCCCACCCAGCGCCCGCGGACCGAACTCCATCCGACCCCGGAACCAGCCGACGACCTGTTCGTCGGCGAGCAGCCCGGCGACGCGTTCGAAGAGACATGCGTCGTCGAGGCGCTGATACGGCGCACCGACGCCGTCCAGGTAGGCCTGGATCTCGGCTTCGGAGAACTCGGGCCCCAGATACGAGCCCTGCATGGCATCACGCCCCGGACAGACGGTGCGGGGCTGCCCGAAGTGGCGGTGCCAGGCCAGGAGCGCCACGCCCAGCGCGCCGCCGGCATCTCCGGCCGCGGGCTGGATCCAAAGGTTCTCGAACGGCCCCTCACGCAGCAGCCGTCCGTTTCCGACGCAGTTGAGCGCCACGCCGCCGGCCAGGCAGAGGTTCGGCAGGCCGGTCTCGCGGTGCACCGTGCGCGCCATGCGCAGCATCACCTCCTCCGTCACCTCCTGGACGGACCGCGCCAGATCCATCTCGCGCTGGGTCAACGGCGCTTCAGGCCGGCGCGCCGGCCCGTCGAAGAGCTCGGCCATGCGATCGTTCGTCATGGTGAGCCCGGTGAGGTAGTTGAAGTAGCGCTGGTTCAGGCGGAAAGAGCCGTCCTCCTTCAGGTCCATCAGCTCGGACAGGATGACGTCCACGTAGCGGGGCCGTCCGTACGGTGCGAGGCCCATGACCTTGTACTCGCCGGAGTTGACCTTGAAGCCCGTGAAGTACGTGAAGGCGGAGTACAGGAGGCCCAGCGAATCCGGCCAGTGCAGCTCCTTCAGCAGCTCCAGGTCGGAGCCCCGCCCCACACCGAACGAGGTGGTGGCCCACTCCCCCACCCCGTCCATGGTCAGGACGGCAGCCTCCTCGAACGGCGAAGGAAAGAATGCCGATGCGGCGTGCGACTCGTGGTGCTCGGCGTAGAGCACGTCGCCTTCGAAGTCCAGGGCCTCGCGGATCTGGCCGTCGATCCGCAGTCGGTCCGTCGCCCAGAGCGGCGCGGCCTTCAGGAACGAACGGAACCCGCGGGGCGCCACGCCGAGGTAGGTCTCGAGGATGCGCTCGAACTTGAGGAGCGGCTTGTCGTAGAAGGCAACGGCACCCAGATCGGCGGGCGTGAGGCCCGCGTGGCCGAGGCAGTATTCGACGGCTGCGGCCGGGAACGACGCGTCTCCCTTCTGGCGGGTGAAACGCTCTTCCTGCGCCGCCGCCACGACCCGACCCTCCTGTACGAGACAGGCAGCGGAGTCGTGATAGAAGGCGGAGATCCCTAGAACGGGCCTGCTGGACATGATCCTACGGGGGGTTGGGATGATGAAGGTAACGCGACGGGGCCGCACCTCGCACGCTTTGCCAGGATCAGACCGGCCGGACGCTCGTTGCCAACCTCCGGCGGCTCCGCCAGATACGCAGATCGGGCGTCCGTCGGACCCGCGGCGTTGTCGCGTCGACCCGACAGGAGCGTCGCGTCACAGCGTCGCCTTCGGGAGAGCAGGACGGACGCCTGCAACCGGAACAGGTGGCGCGTCTTTCATGCATCGCAGCGCCGCCCGTGTGACGGCGCCTCGCACGCGACGAGCGTTCCCGTTGTCCCTGTGCCGGGAGAGCTGCCGCCTTCTTGACCGGACCCGCTGCCGCCGCTACCCCTTTCTGCATGAGCTCCGCGCGCCACCATCATCCCCACGGCCACGTGCCGACCCGGACGGGTCCGGCGGTCGTGGAGGTGCATCGCTAGCCCGCGCGAGCCCCACGAACCGACCGAAGGCCCGTCCCCGGGGGGACGGGCCTTTTTTCGTTCCCCCCGCCGGGCCGCACACGAAGGAGACCGGAATCCGATGACGAGGATCGCACTCCCCAACAAGGGGAGGCTCGCCGAGCGTGCCCTGGCGCTGTTCGAACAGGCGGGGCTGCCGCCCAGCTTCCGCGCCGAGCGCGCGCTGGTGGCCGGCCTGGGGCGCGGCTATCAGGCCATCTTCGTACGCGCGCAGGACATCCCCGAGTTCGTGGCCGACGGGGCCGCCGAGCTGGGCATCACCGGCGCCGACCTCATCGAGGAATCCGGGCGTGAGACGACCGAGCTGCTCGACCTGGGGTTCGGGCGCTGTCGCCTGGTCGTGGCGGCCAAGGACGACGCGCCCCTCTCTTCCCCGGCGGAGCTCGCGCCCGGCACGCGCGTCGCCACCTCCTTCCCTCGGCTGGCGACCCGCTACTTCGAGTCGCTGGGGGTGGCGATCCGCATCGCGCCGGTGAGCGGCGCCGCGGAGATCGCCCCACACCTCGGCGTGGCCGACGTCATCGTGGACCTGAGCTCCACTGGCTCGACGCTGCGCGTCAACGGGCTGAAGGAGATCGGCACGATCCTGGACTCGACGGCGCGCCTGGTCGCGAATCCGCCGGCGTTGGAGGAGGCACGCACGCGAGACCCGATCGACGCGCTGGTGGCCGCGCTCGAGTCCGTGCTGCGGGCGGAGAAGAAGCGCTACCTGATGGCCAACGTGCCCCGGGACCGGCTTGAGGAAGTGCGCGCACTGCTGCCGGGCATCTCCGGGCCCACCGTGGTGGACGTGCTGGATCGGGGCTCGTGGGTCGCTGCCCACGCCGTCGTCGACGCGGACGATGTCTTCGAGACCATCGCCCGCCTGAAGGCCCTCGGTGCCGAGGGAATCCTGCTCACGCGCATCGAGAGGTTGATGCCATGAGGCTGAGGATCGACGGGACCCTGGACGGACTCGACCGCGCGGCCCGCGAGCACCTGCGGACACGGCGACCGGCCGATCAGGCGGATCTGGCCGAGCGGGTGGCGGCGATCGTGGCGCGCGTGCGCAGCGAGGGCGATCCCGCCCTGCTGGAGTACGCGCGGACGCTCGACGGCGCCGAGTTGGAGAGGCTGGACGTGCCGCGGGAGGCCTGGCGGGCCGCCGCTGACCGGCTGGACACAGGCGCGCGTCGCGCCCTGGAGCGCGCCACCGGCAACCTCGAGCGCTTCCATCGGGCACTGATCCCCCCCGACGTCCGGGCCGAGCCCGAGCCCGGCGTCGCCCTGGAACGCCGCTCGGTGCCTGTGCGCCGCGTGGGCGTGTACGCACCCGGCGGCCGCGCAGCCTATCCGAGCAGCGTGCTCATGGGCGTCGTCCCCGCGCGGGCCGTGGGCGTGTCGGAGGTGATCGTCTGCTCGCCCCCGGGGAAGGACGGGCGCGTGAGCGACGCCGTGCTGGCCGCGGCCTGGATCGGGGGTGCGGATCGCCTGTTCGCGGTCGGCGGCGCGGGTGCCATCGCCGCGCTCGCGTACGGGACGGAGACGATCCCCACGGTGGACGTCGTGGTGGGTCCCGGAAACCGCTGGGTGAACGAAGCCAAGAAGCAGGTGGCCGGCGAGGTGCGCATCGATTCCCCCGCCGGTCCTTCGGAGCTGCTGGTGCTCGCGGACGGGAACGCCGAGCCGACCGTCGTGGCGCGCGAGCTGGTGGCGCAGGCGGAGCACGACCCCGACGCCGCCGTGGTGCTCGTCACACCGGACGCTGCGCTGCTCGAGGGTGTGCGCACCGCGCTGCGCGCCGAGGTGGCCCGCGCGGAGCGCAAGGAGGTGGTCGAGGCGTCGCTGGCGGCGCACGGCGCGTTGCTGCGCGCGGACGGCTTGCGGGCCGCCACGGAGTTCGCGAACGAGTACGCGGCCGAGCACCTGCTCCTGCTCGTGGACGAGCCCGGTCCCACGCTCGCCGCGTTGCGCACGGCCGGCACCGTGTTCGTGGGCGCACACAGCTCGGTCGCGTTCGGCGACTACCTGACCGGAGCCAACCACGTGCTTCCCACCGGGGGGCGGGCCCACGCCTTCTCCGGCCTGTCGAGCGAGCATTTCCTGCGATCGTTCACGGTCCAGCACGTCTCGGCCGCGGCCGCGGAGCGGATGGCGGCGGACACCGGTGCCCTGGCCGATCTCGAAGGACTGCCGGGACACGCCTACGCCGCCCGCGCGGCGGGAGGGCTCGCATGAGCTTCCCCCGCAGCGCGCTCGCGGGCCTGCACCCGTATGCCCCCGACCCCACCCCGGTCGACGTGGACCTGTCCGACAACACGAACCTGTGGGGTCCGCACCCGGCCGCGCTGGCCACGCTGGCCGGCGCCGCCGCCGGGGTCGCGCGCTACCCGACGGCCTACGGGGATCCGGTCCGCCACGCCGTCGCGCGGCGCTTCGGCGTGGATGTCACGTGCGTGACCACCGGCTGCGGCTCGGACGATCTCATCGATGCGGCCTTCCGGGCCTTCGCCGAGCCGGGCGAGGCGCTCGCCTACCTGGCACCCACCTTCTCGATGGTGGAGCACGCCGCCGTCACCAACTCGCTGGAGCTCCGGCCGTCCGTGGTGGATCATGCCAACGGCGGAGCCCTCCCCGACCCCCGGGCGCTGCTGACGCGGCGCCCGGCCCTCGTCTACGTGTGCTCCCCCAACAATCCCACCGCCACGGCTCTGCCGGAGGCGTGGCTGCAGGCGCTCGTCGACGCCGTGGAGGCGGAGCCGGACGGTCCGGTGTTGCTGGTGGACGAAGCGTATGCGGAGTTCTGCGGGCGCAGCGTCCTTCCCGCCGCAGCGGAGCGCTCGCGCACGCTGGTGCTGCGCACGCTGTCGAAGGCCTACGGCCTCGCTGGGCTGCGGGTGGGGTACGCGGTCGGCGCCGAGCGCCTGGTCGTGGAGCTCAACAAGGCCCGGGGGCCCTTCAAGGTCGGCGTGGCCTCCGAGCAGGCGGCCGCCGCTGCGCTGCTGGACGAGTCCGGCTGGCTCCAGGACGTCGTGACACAAACGCGCGCGCTTCGTGCCCGACTCGTGACCGCGCTGGACGCGCAGGGGTGGGAGTCGCTGCCGTCCGACGCCAACTTCGTGCTCATCCGCGTTCCCGAAGGTGCGCGGGAGGCCGTCCACGCGCGGCTCACCGAGCGGCGGGTGGGGGTGCGGAGCTTCCGCTTCGCCGACGGAACGCACTGGATGCGGGCCACGGTGGGACCGTGGCCGCTCATGGAGCGCCTGCTGGAGGCGCTGGGGGATCTGCGATGAAGGTCGCGCTCTTCGACTACGGGGCCGGCAATCTGCACTCGCTCGCGAAGGCGCTGGCGCGCTTCGGTGCCGACGTCCGCGTCACCTCCGACTGGAGCGCCGCGCTCGACGGTGATGCGCTCGTGCTGCCGGGCGTGGGATCGTTCCAGGCCGCCGTGCGGAGCCTGCCTGCGGACCCCACCCCGGTCCGTGCGGCGCTCGCGGGCGGGCACCCCTGTCTGGGCATCTGTCTCGGCATGCAGCTGCTCTTCGAGCAAAGCGAGGAGGGGGAAGGGATCGGACTCGGTCTCGTGCCGGGCCGCGTGCGCCGTTTGCGTTCACCGGTCGTGCCCCAGATGGGCTGGAACGACGTGGAGACCGGACCCGACCCGCTGTTCGCCGTCGACGCGCCGCTGATCGCCTACTACGCCAACTCCTTCGTGTGCGAACCCGCCGATCCGAGCCATGTGATCGCATGGTCGGAGTACGAGGGCGACCGCTTCGCAGCCGCTGTCCGCGCCGCCCACACGTGGGGCGTGCAGTTCCACCCGGAGAAGAGCTCCCGGCCGGGACTCGCCCTCATCGAGCGCTTCCTGGAGACCGTGCGATGATCGTCGCCGCCGCCGTCGACATCCGGGAGGGACGCTGTGTGCAGCTGGTGGGGGGCGATCCCGGCGCCGAGCGCATCTCGCTTCCGTCGCCGCTGGAGGCGGCCCGGAACTGGGTGGGCCAGGGCTTCCGCCACCTGCACGTGATCGATCTGGACGCCGCGTTGGGCTCGGGCACCAACGACGCGCTGATCGACCCCATCCTGCCGCTGTGTGAGGATACGCAGGTGGGCGGCGGCGTCCGCACGGACGAGCGCGCGCACGCGCTGCTCGCCGCCGGCGCCGCGCGCGTGATCGTCGGCACCCGCGCCCTGCACGACCCGGAGTGGCTGCGCGGGCTCGCGGAGCGCCACCCGGAGCGGATCGTGGCCGCGGCCGACGTCCGCGACGGGATCGTCGTCGCGCACGGCTGGACCCAGGGGAGCGGTCGGACCCTCGACGACGTGCTGGCTTCCTGGCGGGACCTGCCCCTGGCCGGGGTGCTCATGACCGACGTCTCCCGGGAGGGAGCCATGCAGGGTCTGGACGGCACCCTGGTGGAGCGCGCACGGGCCGCCACCCCGCACGCCCTGCAGGTCGCCGGCGGCATCGGCCACATCGGCGATGTGCGCCGTGCGCACGAGGCCGGTGCGGACGCGGTCGTCCTGGGGATGTCCATCTACACCGGCGCGATCGACGTGGACGCGCTGCTGGAGGAGTTCACGCTGTGAAGCGAGTGGAGCGGCAGACGCGCGAGACCACCATCCGCGTGGGCGTGGCCCTGGGCAACGGCCCGGCCCGGATCGACGTGGAGAACGAGTTCCTCCGGCACATGCTCGACACGTTCGCGCGCTATGCGGGGCTGGAGCTGGAGCTGCACGCCCGGGGCGACCTGCATCACCACACCGTGGAAGACGTGGCCATCACCCTCGGGCTGGCCCTGAAGGACCTCACACCCGCCCGGGCCACGCGCTACGGGTGGGCCGCCGTCCCCATGGACGACGCCTGGGTGGACGCCGCGCTGGACCTGGGCGGCCGGGCCTGGTACGGCGGCACGCTCCCGTCCCGGCTCTATCAGCACTTCCTGCGCAGCCTCGCCTTCGCCATGGACGCGACGCTGCACGTACAGGTGGTCCGCGGCTTCGACCGCCACCACATCGTGGAAGCGGCCATCAAGGCCACGGGGCTGTCGCTGAGGCAGGCGATCGCCGAGGGGGACCAGCTGTTCTCCACCAAGGGCGCGGTCGAGATCCGCCGCACGGAGGACTGAGCCGGTGCTGCGACCGCGATTGATCGTTTGTCTGGACGTGAAGGACGGCCGGGTGGTGAAGGGTCGGCGCTTCCAGGGGCTGCGGGACGTCGGGGATCCGGTGGAGCTGGCCGCGCGGTATGAAGCCGACGGCGCGGATGAGATCGTCTTCCTGGATGTGAGCGCGACGCTGGAGAACCGCGGCACCTTCCTCGACACCGTGACGCGCACGGCGGAAGCCCTGTTCGTGCCGCTGACGGTGGGTGGAGGGGTGCGCTCCGTGGAGGACATCGCCACGCTGCTGCGTGCCGGGGCGGACAAGGTGGGTCTGAACAGCGCCATCGTGCGGGATCCCGCCCTGCTGGGTCGCGCCGCCGATGCGTTCGGATCGCAGTGCGTCGTGGCGAGCGTCGACGCCGCCCGGGTCCCCGGGGAGACGCCGCCCCGCTGGACCGTGCACACGCACGGGGGCAGCCGCCCGGTGGAGCGGGAGGGTGTGGCCTGGGCGGTCGAGTGCGCCGAGCGCGGCGCGGGCGAGGTGCTCCTCACCTCCATCGACCAGGACGGCGCGCGCACCGGGTACGATCTCGACCTGCTGGCCGCCGTCTCGGGGCGCGTGCACGTGCCCGTGATCGCCTCGGGAGGAGCGGCCCACGCCGGGCACCTGTACGACGGGCTCGTGCGCGGCGGCGCGGCGGCCGTTCTGCTCGCGGGCGTGCTGCACGATGGACTCACCACGGTACAGAGCCTCAAAGAAGGGCTCCACGAGCGAGGAGTGCACGTCCGATGACCCTCCCCCTGCCCATCCGCACCCCCGACGATCTCGAGCCGCTGCGCTTCGGCGGACCGGATGGCCTGGTGCCCGTCATCGCGCAGGACCACCGGAGCGGAAGGGTCCTGATGCTGGCCTGGGCCAACCGCGAGGCCCTCGAGCGCACCCTGGAGTCGGGCGAGCTGCACTTCTGGTCGCGCGCGCGCCGGCAACTGTGGAAGAAGGGGGAGACGTCGGGCAACGTGTTGCAGGTGCGGGCGCTGTCGGCCGATTGTGACGCCGACACCGTGCTGGCCCAGGTCGATCCGACCGGGCCCGTGTGCCACACCGGCGCGCGGACCTGCTTCGGCGACCGGAGCAGCGGGGGGCTCGTGGACCGGCTGTGGCGTCGCCTCGAAGCCCGGAAGGACGCCGATCCGGCCACCAGCTACACCGCGGAGCTGTTGCAGGACGAGAACCGCCGGCTCAAGAAGCTGGGGGAAGAGGCCACGGAGCTGGTGGTGGCGCTCGCCCGCCGGGAGGGCACGCGGATCGACGAGGAAGCGGCCGACCTGCTCTACCACACCCTGGTCGCGCTCCTGGGGGCGGGCCGCGACCTCGACGACCTCCTGGGCGCGCTCGCGGCGCGGGAGCGGTAGGGCGCCGGCCTCCGTCCGGAGCGCCCGCCTTCCCGCGCGTCTACGACATGGGGCGGGCGGCCCCCGCAGAGTGACCCGTGCCGCGCCCCGCCGCGGGGGTTAGGATGGATCGGTCCCCTTCACGCGCGGCCCTTTCCCGTGCAGCGGTGCGCTGAGCCGCAGGAGGCACCATGGCGCTCGAGAATGCCCTCGTCGGACGCCCCATCCGCCTGGAGCCCCCCTTCGAGGGATCCGGTGCGGACATGCTGCGCAGGAATCCGGACGGCGTGCGGGTGGTCCTCGCGGAAGGCGGAGACGCCCGGATCGTTCCGGGCCCTTCCGCCGCCGGGTGGTTGGAGATCCTGGAGGACCTGCGCCGCCGCGGCGCCCCCGTGTTCCTGGAGACGGAGGACGGCGAGCCGGTCGTCATCCGGCTGCTGCTGCCGCTGCCGGTCACCGTGTCGGGCCTCACCGATCGCGGCGACCAGATGGACGTGCAGCTCCACCCCTCGCACGCCCGCTTCCGCCTCCGCCGCGCCAACCCCGACTTCGGTGAGCTGGTCGACGCGCTGCGCGACGCCGAGATGCGCGGGTCGCGACTGCTGGTCACCGCCACGGACGACCACGAGATCATCGATGTGCGCGTCGACACCGGCGGGGCCGGCGGGGGCGGCTCGGAGCTGTGGGGCGCGGCGGAGGAGCCGCTGCGCTTCGAGCCGGACCGCTGGCTGGATGCCTTCCTGGAGGCGCTGCGCCGCCTCCTGCGTTGGCTGCTCTGCTGGTTCCGCTGCGTCTCGCCCCGGCGGGCCCAGGAGCTGTTCGACCTCGCGGCCGCCCGCTCCTGCGACCCGCTGGCCGTGCCCGTTCCCTGCATCCCCTTCCTCTATCCGGACGACGGGTGTTGGGGTCGGGCCCACGAGATGTGCCGGCTCTTCCTCCAGCACGGCGTGCGTCCCCGCAAGGTATGGATCTACGGGGGGCTGCACGTCGAGACCCGCAACAACCCCAGTTGCTTCGTCAACTGGTACTGGCACGTGGCACCGATCGTCTGCGTGCGCGGGAGGCTCTTCAGGACGCGACAGATGGTGATCGACCCCGCCCTGTTCGACGCCCCGGTCACCGAGGCGACCTGGAAGAGCGTGCAGGGCGATCCCGGTGCCGTCCTCGAACGCTCCGACGCGGAGATCTTCTGGCGGAGCCAGGGCGGGACGAGCACGCAGACGGACCCGACGTATCAGCAGGCCGAAAGCGTCCTGGCCACCTATCGGCTCTTCCTCAAGAACCGGGCGCTGAGCTTCGGACCTCCGCCCTACGCGGGCTGCCCCTGAGCGAGGGGCGGTCGGGGCGCACGGGCGTCGCGGCCGGCGGGATCACGGGTCGGAGAGCGCCCGGCACCGCCAGCGTGCCGGGCCGTGACCGCCACCGGAACCGCTCCCCCGGGCTCGGGTAGCGAGCCACCTCCTTATGGCCCTTCCCGCACCCGTCCAGGAGGAGGAAGCGCTCGGCAAGGCGTACGACGCCCGCCTGATGCGCCGGCTCCTCGGCTATCTGCGCCCGCACCTCCCGCTCGTCGCGCTCGCCATCGTGGTGCTGGTGGCGGCGTCGGCCCTGGAGGTGGTGGGGCCGTGGCTCACCCAGCGCGCCATCGACGACGCCATCCCCGCTGGCGACACCCGCTTCCTGGGCCGGCTCGCGCTGCTCTACCTGGGCTCCCTGGTCGGGGTGTTCCTGACGCAGTACGCGCAGCAGATCCTCACCACCTGGCTCGGCCAGAAGGTCATGCAGGACCTGCGCACGGAGATCTTCTCCCACCTGCAGCGGCTCGACCTGCGGTACTACGACAAGAACCCGGTGGGCCGTCTGATGACGCGCATCACCAGTGACGTCGAGACGCTGAACGAGCTGTTCAGCTCGGGGATCGTCACGGTGTTCGGCGACATCTTCACGTTGGTCTTCATCGTGGTCGCCATGCTGCGCATGGATTGGCGTCTGGCGCTGGTCACCTTCACCGTACTGCCGTTCGTGGCCGTGACGGCGTTCGTCTTCCGTGCCAAGGTGCGCGTGGCCTACCGCGACATCCGCGTCCGCCTGGCCCGGATCAACGCCTTCCTGCACGAGCGCCTCACGGGCGTGCGGGTGGCGCAGCTGTTCAACACCGAGGCCCGCGACCGGGCCACCTTCGAGGCCCTCGATCGCGACTACCTGGAAGCGCACCTGCGTTCGATCACCTACTACGCGCTGTTCTTCCCCCTGATCGAATTGTTCACGGCCACGGCCCTCGCGCTCATCCTCTGGTGGGGCGGCAACGAGGTGCTCGGCGGCGCCCTGCAGGTCGGGGTGATGGTGGCGTTCATCCAATACGCCCGGCGGTTCTTCCGCCCCATCCAGGATCTGTCGGAGAAGTACAACCTGCTCCAGGGCGCCATGGCGTCGTCGGAGCGCATCTTCACACTGCTCGACGCACAGCCGGCCATCGCCGAGCCCTCCGACCCGGTGTCGCTCCCCGAACGGCTGGAAGGCCGGGTGGAGTTCGAAGGCGTCTGGTTCGCCTACGGGTCGGACGAGGAGGGTGAGCCGGACTGGGTGCTGCGCGACGTGAGCTTCGTGGCCGCGCCGGGCGAGAAGGTGGCCATCGTCGGTCACACCGGGGCGGGCAAGACCACCATCATCAACCTGCTGATGCGCTTCTACGAGCCGCAGCGCGGTCGGATCCTCGTGGACGGCATCCCCATCGACCGTCTACGCTCTCGCGAGTTGCGCGCCCGCATCGGTCTGGTGCTCCAGGACGTGTTCCTGTTCAGCGAGGACGTGCGGGCCAACATCCGACTGGGCGCCGAGGGCATCGACGATGCGCGCGTGCGGTTCGCGGCCGAGCAGATCGGAGCCGCCCCCTTCATCGAGCGCCTCCCGGCCGGATACGAGCAGGCGCTCGGAGAGCGCGGGGCCTCGCTGTCGGTCGGGGAGCGGCAGCTGATCTCGTTCGCCCGCGCGCTCGCGTTCGATCCGGCCGTGCTGGTGCTGGATGAAGCCACCAGCTCCGTGGACTCGGAGGTGGAGGCCCGGATCGAGGCGGCCACCGATCGGTTGATGGACGGGCGGACCTCGTTGGTGATCGCCCACCGCCTCTCCACGGTGCAGCACGCGGACCGGATCCTCGTCCTCCACCACGGGGCCCTGGTGGAACAGGGCAGCCACGCGGAGCTGCTGGCCCAGGAAGGACTCTACGCACGACTGTACGAGCTGCAGTTCGTACGCTCGGCCGCGTGAGGATCGACGGCGACCGGCCGGCCGGACGCGGCCGGCGACGCGGCGGCCCTGAGGGCCGGTCCGGGCGCGTCCGCTGCCGGGTGGGCTCGCCCGCCCCTGCGGTCCGCGGTGCTCGGGGGCTAGTACGAGCGCAAGGAGGGGTCGACCTGGTCCTTCCAGGCCAGGATCCCGCCCTGCAGGTTGAACACCTTGTCGAAGCCCTGGGCCTGGAGCATGCCGACGGCCCAGGCGCTCCGCGACCCCGACCGGCAATAGACGACGATGTTGTCGTCGGGATCGAGCTCGTCCATCCGGTCCGCGAACTCCCCGGTGGGCATGCGGACGGGTGCGTACTCGCCGAGATCCGCGATGCTCCATTCCAGCGGCTCCCGAACGTCGACCAGCACCAGAGGCTGGCCCTGGTCGAGACGCTGCTTGAGCTCGCTGGCGGTGATCTCGGGTACGGCCATGGCGGGTGCCCTGTCGTTCGAGGGGGGATGCGCGTTGCCAACGGTCGTCCCCCACGCCCCTCCTGGCAAGGCTGACCCGCCCGATCGGGACCACGCGCCGTCGGCCCCTTCCCGGGTCTCCGCGGGGGGCCGCCCCCTCCGGACGAGCCGCGGCGCGGGGGCGGCCGGACCCTCCGGACACGCAGGGCGTGGGAGGCTCGCGGGGGTCGCCCCCTCCCCCGATCCGCTAGCTTGCCTCATGCGCTACCGCATCGTCATCCGCCATGGGCATCCTCGCCAGCGCTACCACACGCTGGAGGTGGACGCCGCCGACCTGGCCGCCGCTCTCGTGGCCGCGGCCCAGCGCTTGCCTCCCGACCTGGTCGCGACGGCCGACCTGGCCGAGGTCCGCGAAGCGCCGGATCCCGAGGGCCGCGCCTACCTGGAGGAACCCTCCCCGTGAAGAAGCCACCGGTCGCACCCGTAGCCTGGCAGACCGGAACGTCCCCCGAGCCGCGGGTGTGCGGGTTCTCGCCCGGGCGCGCCGATCGACCGCAAAGGAGCGTACGATGGGCCTGATGATCGTGGCAGTCCTGGTGATCCTGATGGGCGGCGTGGTCCGCATGGCCGGATCCCGCAGCAAGTCCCCCGGCAGCGCCAAGGTGGCCAGCTACCTGTTCATGCTGTTCGGCCTCTTCCTCGCCTTCGCCAACACCGTCACCATGGTCGACGTGGGCGAGGTCGGCGTGGAGCACTTCCTCGGCAATGTGAAGCCGCAGCCGCTGGATCAGGGCGTCCACGTGATCAATCCGTTCGCGACGGTCACGAAGATGTCCATCCGCGAACAGGCGTTCCCCAGCGACGGGTCCGTGGAGCGCATCGAGGCCCAGACCTCGGAGCAGCTCACGGTGATGCTCGAGGTGTCGCTCCTGTTCCGCCTGGACGGCAGCCGGGCCCCGGACCTCTACCAGCGGCTGGGGACCGAGCAGCAGATCAAGAGCAGCATCGTCCTGAACGCGGTCAGGAACGGGGTCCGCGACGCCGTGGCCACCAAGTCCATCAATGAGATCTTCTCGCCCAACCGGCGCGAGATCGCCGCCGAGATGCGCTCGGCGATCCAGGCCAAGGCCGGAGACCGCATCGAGGTGCTGGACGTCTTCGTGCGCGACATCCAGGCCCCCGACCTGGTGCGGGGCGCCATCGAGGAGAAGCTCCAGCGCGAGCAGCAGGTGGCCGCCGAGCGCTTCCAGACGGAGATCATCCAGGAGAAGGCGCGGCAGCAGGCCGAGGAGGCCAAGGGCATCGCCGAGGCCCAGCGGATCATCTCCGAGGGGCTGACGCCCGCGTACCTGACCTTCTACTACATCCAGCAGCTCTCCAGCCTGGGAGAGGGCAACGTGGTGTACGTGCCCACGGAGGGCGGGATCCCGCTCATCCGCAACCTGCGCTGACCGCGGACCGTACCAGGGAGCAGCGGGGGCGGCGTCCGGCCGCCCCCGCCTCCGCGAGGGCCCTCGGGCCGCCGCCAACCCCGGGAGGACGTTCGTGGTCCGCACCTTTCTCGCCCTGGCCACCCTGCTGCTGTCGGGCTCGGCCGTGGGACTCGCCTGGTGGCTCCGCGACCGCCCCGACCTCGAGACCGCGCGCTCCATCCTGGTCAACCTGGGCACCGAGTTCTTCGGCATCGTGGTGACCGTTGCCGTGGTGGACTGGCTCTTCGAGCGGCGACGCATGCACGAGCGCGCGCGCGAGCTGGCCTGGAGCGTCCTCCACGACATCGAGCGCGTGGTGCGCGTCTGGCAGGGTGGCCCTCCCGGGATGGAGTCGGACGAGCTGTTGGGCCTGATCACGTCCATCGAAACGGACGATACGCCGTCGGAGAGCTGCCAGGCGCTCCTGGTGCACCTGGGGCAGCGCAGTCGCGAGCTGTCCGACAAGGAGCCCCGCACCATGGCGGCGTCCCCCCCGCTCAAGGGGGCGTTGCAGGAGTTGGGCGGCCTGCGTTCGCTCCGTGACGGATCCAGCCCCACCTCCGTGCGGATGGTGTCCGAGATCCTCGACACGTCGGCCGTGCAGCTCGGAAAGGTGCTGGGCCTGTCGACGCAGCGGTTCCCGGCCGGACTGATCCGTTTCCGTGATCCCGCGCCCGAGGCGCAGGAACGGCGCTACCGCGAGCTCCGGAACGAGGTGGCCCGGTGAGGCGCACGCTGCTGCCGCTACTGGCCGTGTGGCTGGTGGGCTGCTCGCCGCTGTACGTGATCCGGGCCGGATGGGCGGAGGCGCGTATCCTGGCCGGCCGTCGACCCCTGCCCGAGGTCATCCTGGACCAAGGCACCGACGCGCGGCTCCGGGGCAAGCTCACGCTCACCCGCGAGGCCCGCACCTTCGCGCGCGAGTCGCTGGGCCTCGAGATCGGCGGAGCGTTCACGTCCTATACGCACCTCGAGCGCGACACGTTGGCCATGGTGGTATCGGCGGCCTACCGCACCCGGCTCGCACCCAAGACGTGGTGGTTCCCGATCGTCGGACACGTGCCGTACCGCGCCTACTTCGACTTCGAGGCCGGCGCGCGGGAGCGGGACAAGCTGGACGCCGAAGGCTACGACGCGCTGCTCCGCCCCACGTCTGCCTTCAGCACGCTCGGGTGGTTCGACGACCCGCTCCTGTCCACCACCGCCCGGGCCGACGAGGTGGGCCTGGTGGAGACGATCCTGCACGAGCTGTCGCACACGCACCTCTTCGTGCCGGGGCAGGTGCAGTTCAACGAGAGCTTCGCGCAGTTCGTCGGCAACGCCGGCGCCATCATGTTCTTCTGCACCCGATCGGGCGGCGGGGAGGACACGGTCTGGTGCCGCCGGGCCCGGGCACGCTGGCGGGACGAGATCCGCTTCTCCCGGTTCCTCGATCCGCTGGTGGCGGAGCTGGAGGCGCTCTACGGCCGCACCGACCTGTCCGAGGCGGAGATCCTGGAGGACCGGGAGCGTGTCTTCGCCGCAGCGCGGACCCGCTTCCGCGACGAGGTCCAGCCGACCTTCGAGGCCGGGCGCTACCAGGCCTTCCTGGATCAGCCGCTGGACAACGCCACCCTGCTGGGCCGGATGCGGTACTACCACCGGCTCGCCGACTTCGACGCGCTGTGGGCCGGCGAGGGCGGGGATCTGCGGGCCACCGTGGCCCGGATCGCGGCCGAGGTGCGGGAACGATCCGACCCCTTCGACGTCCTGCCCCGCGGGAGCGGGGGCGGCGGCGGGCGCTGAGGGTCCGGGCTTCCGCGACTGGACAGCCGCTGTACGTTAGGGATTCTCCAGCACAGCGCTGGCATCCACGAGTCCCGGATACGTCATGGCGAGCGAGACCCGCACGGCCTATTCCCCCGCGGCCGTCGAACAGAAGTGGCAGGGGATCTGGGAGGAGCGCGGCACCAACCGGCGGACCGCCGCGGAGCTGCGCGCCGGCGCCGACCGCCCCTACTACAACCTCATGATGTTCCCCTACCCCTCCGCGGAGGGGCTGCACGTGGGCAACATCTACGCCTTCACCGGCGCCGACGTACACGGGCGCTATCGCCGTCTGACGGGCCAGGACGTCTTCGAGCCGATCGGGTTCGACGCCTTCGGCATCCACTCGGAGAACTTCGCCCTGAAGGTGGGCGTGCATCCGATGGACCTGATCCCGAAGAACGTCGCCAACTTCACGCGCCAGCTGCGCCGCATCGGGGGCATGTTCGACTGGGCCCACACGGTCGACACCACCGACCCGGCCTACTACGCCTGGACGCAGTGGATCTTCGTCCAGCTGTTCAAGGCCGGCCTGGCGGAGCGCAAGGAGGCGCCGGTCAACTGGTGCCCGTCCTGCATGACCGTGCTCGCCAACGAGCAGGTGATCGCCGGCGCCTGTGAGCGCTGCGACACCCCGGTGGAGCAGCGGCGCATCGCGCAGTGGTTCTTCAAGATCACCGACTATGCCGGGCGCCTGCTGGACAACCTGGAGACGCTGGACTGGTCCGACACCACGCGGAAGGCCCAGCAGAACTGGATCGGCCGGAGCGAAGGCGCGTCGATCCACTTCCCGGTGGTGGGCCTGGACGCCCGCATCGAGGTGTTCACGACCCGGCCCGACACGATCTTCGGCGCTACCTACATGGTGCTGGCGCCGGAGCATCCGCTCGTGGACGCGGTGACCTCGGCGCCTCGGCGGGCGGAGGTGGCCGCGTATCGGGATCAGGCCCGGCGCACCGACCTGGTGAGCCGGCAGAAGGCGGACAAGTCCAAGACGGGGGTCTTCACGGGCGGGTTCTGCGTGAACCCGGCCACGGGGACGCAGGTCCCCATCTGGGTGGCGGACTACGTGCTGATGGGCTACGGCACCGGCGCCATCATGGCGGTCCCGGGTCACGACGAGCGCGACTTCGACTTCGCGACGGCGTTCGCGCTGCCCATCGTACGGGTGGTGGCGGCCCCGGAGGAAGACGGGACCACACCGCTCACCGAAGCGTTCGTGGACAACCAGAACGGACGGCTGGTCAATTCGGGTCGCTTCGACGGTCTGGCCGTGGCCGACGGGAAGCGGGCCATCATCGACTGGCTGGACGCGGAAGGCCTGGGCGAGCGCCGGATCAACTACCGCCTGCACGACTGGTGCATCTCGCGACAGCGGTATTGGGGTCCTCCCATCCCGATCGTGTACTGCGACACGTGCGGCCCGGTGGCCGTGCCGGAATCCGACCTGCCGGTGCTGTTGCCGCGCGTGGAGGACTTCAAGCCGGACGACTCGGGCATCAGCCCACTGGCGCGCGTCGAGAGCTGGTACCGCACGTCGTGCCCATCGTGTGGCGCCGACGCCCGCCGGGAGACGGACGTCTCGGACACGTTCCTGGACTCGGCCTGGTACTTCCTGCGCTATCCGTCCACGGACTGGGACGATCGACCCTTCGACGCGGAGGTCACCCGCCACTGGCTGCCCGTCGACTGCTATATCGGAGGCAACGAGCACGCCGTCCTGCACCTCATGTACGCGCGCTTCGTCACCATGGCACTGCACGATCTGGGGCACCTCGATTTCGAGGAGCCCTTCACGCGCTTCCGCGCCCACGGTCTGATCATCCGTGAGGGCGCCAAGATGTCGAAGAGCAAGGGCAACGTGATCGTGCCCGACCCCATCATCGAGGAGTTCGGAGCGGACACGTTCCGTCTGTACTTGATGTTCCTGGGGCCCTTCGAGGAGGGTGGCGACTACCGCGACGAGGGCATCCAGGGCCCCTACGGCTTCCTGCACCGGCTGTGGGAGAGCGTGTTGTCGGTGGTGGAGTCGGAAGCCAACGGCGTGGCGCCGGCCCCGGATCCGGACGTCGAGCGCAAGCTGCACCAGACCATCGCCCAGGTGAGCGAGCAGGTGGCCCAGCTCCAGTACAACACCTCCATCGCCGCCCTGATGGAGTACCTCAACGTGGTGCGAGCGGGGGGCCGGGCGTCCTGCCGCGCCGAGGTCGAGCCGTTGGTGGTGCTGGTCGCCCCGTTCGCACCGCACATCGCCGAGGAGCTGTGGGCGCGCCTGGGCCATGAGGGCAGCCTCTTCGCCGGGGCCCCGTGGCCCGCGTTCGATGCCGACAAGGCGCGCGAGACCGAAGTGACGGTGGCCGTGCAGGTGAACGGGAAGACCCGCGCGACCGTGGCGGTCCCGGCCGGTGCCGACCAGGCCACGGCCGAGCGGGTGGCGCGCGCCGATGCCGGCGTGGCCCGTCACCTGGACGGCATGACGGTGCGGCGGGTCATCTACGTGCCGGAGCGCCTGCTCAACTTCGTGGTGGGCTGATCCGGAGAGGCGGCCACCCCGGCCGCCGAGGGTCGTTCCGGGCCGTACGTGCGGCGGCGCGCGTGCGGCCCGGCGTCGCTCCGGTCGCCGGCCAGGGTGCGCAGCGGCGCGCGCGGGGTATCTTGGAGCCGTCGCCGTGGGCGCCGGCAGGGCGCCTCGCGGGTGCGCGCACCTCGATCCGGACACCCCGATGTCGCTCCGTCTCCTCGCCGTGGCCCTCGTCTGTGCCCTCGCCTCCGCCCCGGCCCGGCCGCTCCAGGGCCAGGGCGCGCCCCGGCCCTACACGCCGGATTCGCTGACCGCGGCGGACTACCAGCACGCCGAAACCCTCCTGGGCACGTCCACGGCGCCGCTCATGCGGGGCGCGCTCGTACGACCCACCTGGGTGGATGGCAACGTCTTCTGGTACCGCACCCGGACCGAACGCGGGTTGGAGTTCGTGCGCGTGGACGCCGAGCGCCGTCGCAAGGAGGCCGCGTTCGATCACGAGGCGCTGGCCGCCGCGCTCGGCACCGCGACCGGGTCGGACATCGATCCCTGGAATCTGCCCTTCGCGGGGTTCGAGTACGTCCCGGGAGGCCTGCGGGTGCGGGTGCAGGGGACGGTCTGGGAGTGCGCCACCGGCGGCGCCTGCCGCGCCGCGGACAGCGCGGTGCCGACCAGCGCCGTCGTCTCCCCGGACGGCAACAGGGCCGCCTTCATCCGCGACCACAACCTGTGGGTGCACGACATCGCCTCCGGGACGGAGCGGGCCCTGACGCGTGACGGCGTGGAGGACTTCGGCTACGCCACCAACAACGCCGGATGGGTGCGCTCGGACCGGCCCGTGCTGCTGTGGTCTCCCGATTCACGGAAGATCGCCACGTTCCAGCACGACGGCCGGGGCGTGGGGGAGATGACGCTGGTGTCCACCAACGTGGGACACCCCGAGGTCGACACCTGGAAGTACCCGCTTCCGGGGGACTCCGTGGTGTTCCGCATCGAGCGGGTGGTGATCCACGTGGACGACGCGCGCGTGGTGCGCCTGCAGATGCCGGCCGACATCCACCGCTCCACCATCTGCGACCACATCTACTGCAACGGCACCTTCTCCGACGTGGAATGGAGTCTGGACAGCCGTCAGCTCGCCTTCGTGTCGTCCAGCCGGGACCACAAGGAGGCGGTGCTGCGGATCGCCGATCCCGAGACCGGAGCCGTGCGCGACGTCCTGGACGAACGGGTGGAGACCTTCTTCGAGTCCGGCAACGACATGGTGAACTGGCACATCCTGGCGGACGCCAACGAGGCGCTGTGGTTCTCCCAGCGTGACGACTGGGGCCATCTCTACCTGTACGACCTCGGCACCGGTGCCCTGAAGCGGCAGGTCACGCAGGGTCCATGGAACGTGCTCCAGGTGCGGCACCTGGACCGGGAGGAACGGGAGCTGTGGTTCACGGGCTCGGGACGCGAACCCGGGGATCCGTACTTCGAGTACTTCTACCGGCTCGACCTGGACAACGGCCGCGTGACGCTGCTCACACCCGACAGCCTCCACCACGACATCTCCATGTCCCCCTCGGGCCGTTGGTTCGTGGACACGGGCTCCACGCCGGTCTCCCCGGGCCGGAGCGTGCTGCGCGATGCCCGCGGACGCGAGGTGCTGCGCCTGGAGGAGCCGGACATCTCGGCGCTCGTGGCCTCCGGCTGGCAGCCCCCCGAGCCGTTCACGGTCAAGGCGCGCGACGGCGTGACCGACCTCTACGGATTGCTGTACACGCCCTCCGACCTCGACCCCGATCGCGCCTACCCGGTGGTGAACTATCTCTATCCGGGACCCCAGACCGGCAGCGTGGGGAGTCGGGCCTTCAACCCGTCGCGGCGGGATCATCAGGCGCTGGCCGAGCTGGGCTTCGTCGTGGTCGAGCTCGACGCCATGGGCACGCCCATGCGCTCCAAGTCCTTCCACGCGGCCTACTACGGCGACATGGGCGACAATGGCCTGCCCGACCAGGTCGGCGGCATCCGTCAGCTCGCCGCCGACCGCCCCTGGATGGATCTGGACCGGGTGGGGATCTGGGGTCACAGCGGCGGGGGATTCGCCTCCACCGCCGGGATCCTGCGCTACCCGGACTTCTACAAGGTGGCGGTGTCGCAAGCGGGGAACCACGACAACCGCAACTATGAGGACGACTGGGGCGAGAAGTGGCAGGGCCTGCTGGAGACGCGGCCGGACGGCACGACCTCCTACGACAACCAGGCCAACCAGCTGCTCGCGGGCAATCTGAAGGGGAAGCTCCTCCTGGCGCACGGCACCATGGACGACAACGTGCCTCCCTCGAACACCCTGTTGGTGGCCGATGCCCTGATCGCCGCCGGGAAGGAGTTCGACCTGATCATGATGACCAATCGCCGCCACGGCTTCGCCAACGAGCCCTACATGATGAAGCGGCGGTGGGACTACTTCGTGCGTCACCTGCTGGGCGCCGCGCCTCCCGCCGACTTCCGCTTCGGCGCGAATCGCCCGGTGTCGTAGGGAGCGTATATCCTGCGGGAGGGAGAGCCGGCGTCGATCGTCGGCTCTCCCTCCACAGCGCATTGGACAGGGCGGCCTCCGCGCGCTACACATACGTCTTGTTCAGCCGTCCCCCGCATCCTCGCGTGATCAGGTCGCTCTGCGGGTGAATCGCCCCACCAGGACCGGGCGCGGACACGTCCCGTGCCGCCTGGCCGCCCTCGATCCCTGCGCGTTTGGACGGCGCCGCTCCCGCGCCTCGTTCCCCACGTCCGACCCGGAGTCATGACCACCCAGAACGCCACGACCCCTCCCGACGTCTCCGATCTCCCTCCCCATGTGGCCGAGCGCGTCGAGCGCATCTGGTCGCTCGCCTATCAAGCCACCACCACGGCCGACCTCCAGGATCTCTACGCGGAGTGGTCCGCCACCTACGACGAGGACCACGACGCGATCGGGTTCTTCGGACACCATCGCACCGCCGAAGTCCTGCAGCGACACCTGAACCGCCCGGACGTGGCCCGCGTCCTCGACGCCGGAGCGGGCACCGGGGCGGCGGGCGAGGCCCTGCACGCGCTGGGATTCCGGGAGCTGCACGCCGTGGATCTCTCCCCCGCGATGCTCGACGTGGCCCGGGCCAAGGGCCTCTACCGCAGCGTCGGGGTCGCCGACCTCTCCGTGCCGGTGGATCGCTACCGGACGGATTCCTTCGATGCCGCCGTGCTGGTGGGGGTCTTCTCCTACGGGCAGGCCCCGGCGGAGGCGTTGGACGAGATCCTGCGCCTGGTCCGCCCGGGCGGCCTCGTCGTCTTCACGCTGCGGACGGACTTCCATGAGGAGGACGCCATGGGCGTGCGCTCCCGCATGGAGCGCCTGGAGGCGGAGGGGATCTGGTCGCTGGTCGAGTGCACGGACCCGGAGCCGTACCTGCCGGGCAAGGATCCGGACGCGCGCTTCCGCGTGTGGTGCTATCGCGTCACCGGTGCGCCGGACGCGGAGGTGGAAGACGGCTTCGCCGAGGCTGCGCGCGACGCCTTCGCGTCCGACGACGGCGTGGTGCGCTTCGACCACGCCTGGATCTGGGACTCGGTCGCCTCCCGCCTGTACGATCGCTACACCCGCACGGACGAGTACTACCTGTCCGGATGTGAGGAGGAGATCCTCGCGAGCCACGCCCGTGACATCTGGGACGAGGAGAGCCTGCTGGTCGAGCTCGGCTGCGGCTCGGCCCGCAAGATCTCCCACGTGCTGGAGGTCTGCGCCTGGGCCGCGCAGGAACCGGTGACGTACATCCCCATCGACGTCTCGCAGGGTGCGCTCGACAGCACCGAGCAGGACATCCGCGCGCGCTTCGGCGAGCGCGTGCGGGTCGACCCGCGTCAGGGTCTGTTCGAGGACGTGCTGGCCGGCATCCCGGCCCGGCCGCGCAAGCTGCTGTTCTTCCTGGGCTCGTCCCTGGGCAACCTCGAGTCGATCCCCGAGACGGTGGCGTTCCTGCACCGACTGCGCGAGCGCATGGGCCCGGAGGATCGCCTCGTGGTGGGTGTGGACCTGGACAAGGATGCCGAGGTCCTGGACGCCGCCTACAACCGCAACGAAGCGTGCCGCCGCTTCTTCGCCCACATGGTCAGGCGCATCAACGAGCACCTGGGTGCCGACTTCGATCCGCGCGGCTTCGAGCTTGCCTCCACCTACGTGGCGGAGCCCGAGCATCGCGGCATCCGCACGCGGCGGGTGAACCTGCGGGTGGCGCCGCGGGAGCCCCAGAGCAGCTGGATCACCGCGCTGGAGGAGGAGGTGCGCCTGGAGGCCGGCCAGCCCATCCAGGTCGGCATCTCGAGGAAGTTCACCCCGGCCGCGCTGCTGGCGCTGGCCCGGGCCGCCGGCTTCAGCTTGCGCCGGCAGTGGCTGGACCGGCGCGGCTGGTTCTCGCTGAACGAGCTGCTGCCCGGGCCGCTCACCGAGCCGGCCTGAGACGACGGTGATCCGTCTGGAGTCGGTGACGCGGTCCTTCCGTCAGGACAACCGGGACGTGGTGGCCGTCCGTGACGTGACGCTGGAGATCCCCGCCGGCGAGACACTCTGCTTGATCGGCGCCAGCGGCTGCGGCAAGACCACGACGCTCAAGCTGGTCAATCGGCTCCTGGAGCCCACCGCCGGCCGCATCCTCGTCGACGGCCAGGACACCGCCCAGATGGACCCGATCCGCCTGCGCCGCCGCATGGGCTACGTGGTGCAGAGCGGAGCGCTGTTCCCCCACCTGACCGTGCGCGCCAACGTGGGGTTGCTGGGACGTGTGGAAGGGTGGAGCCGTGAGCGCACACGTGAGCGGGTCGACGCGCTGCTGTCGCTCGTGCGCCTCCCTCCCGATCGCTTCGGCGACCGGTATCCGGCGGAGCTGTCGGGCGGCCAGGCCCAGCGCGTCGGCGTGGCCCGAGCGCTCGCGCTCGACCCCGAGATCCTTCTGCTGGACGAGCCGTTCGGCGCGCTGGATCCGGTCACGCGCAGGCAGATCCAGGAGGAGTTCCTGGAGCTGGAGCAGGAGGTCCGCAAGACCATGATCCTGGTCACGCACGACCTGGCCGAAGCCTTCCTGCTCGGCGACCGCGTCGCGCTCATGGCGCGCGGCGGCGTGCTGCAGGTGGGCACGCTGGAGGAGTACCGGACCTCGCCCGCGAACGACGAGGTGGCCCGGTTCCTCGAGCGTCACCTGGAGGATCACGGTGCGCTGGCGTAGCGGCGGCGAGCCACCGGGCGCTGCAGACCCGGTCGCGAGACGCGGCCGCCTGTGGCCACGTTGGCTGCTCATCGGCGCGAGCTGGATGGCAGCGGCGCCCGCCGCGCTCGTGGGACAGTCCGACGTCGTGGTGGTGGCGAGCAAGAACTTCACCGAGTCGGCCGTGCTCGGGGAGATCATGGCGCAGATGCTCCGGGCGCACACCGACCTCACCGTCGAGCATCGCCGGAGTCTGGGTGGCACCCTGGTGTGCTTCGAGGCGCTCACCACGGGTCAGGTGGACCTCTACCCGGAGTACACGGGGACCGGCTGGTCCATCCTCCTCGAGGAGGAGGGTCGCATCGACAATCGACTGCAGGCGTTCCTGCACGTCCAGCGCGCGTTCCGGTCCCGCTGGGACCTGGAATGGCTGCCCCCGTTCGGCCTGAACAACACCTATGCGCTGGCCATGGACCCGGACCGCGCCGAGGCCCTGGGCGTCGAGCGCATCTCGGATCTCGCAGACGCCGGGGCGGAGATCTCGGCCGGCTTCAGCATCGAGTTCATGAACCGCCAGGACGGGTGGCCCGGCCTGTCGGCCTTCTACGACCTCGACCTGGAGCGCGTCCGGGCGCTGGAACACGGGCTGGCGTACGACGCCATCCGCACCGGCGCCGTGGACCTGATCGATGCCTACAGCACCGACGGCAAGCTGCTGCGCTACGATCTGCGTGTGTTGGTGGACGACCGCGGCTTCTTCCCACCGTACAACGCCGCGCCGCTCGTGCGGGCCGAGACGCTGGCCGCGCATCCCGAGATCGAGCCGGTGCTGGCCGAGCTCGCCTTCCGCCTCCCCAACACGCGCATCCTGGCGCTCAACGATGCGGTGGAATCGGAAGGCGCCGATCCCGCGGACGTGGCCCGGGCGTTCCTCGAGGAGGAAGGTCTGCTGACGCCGGACGCGGACGGGACCACCGCCTCCGCTTCGCGACGGGAGGGTGGCTTTCCGGCCTTCTTCGCCCGCCGCTGGCAGGAGACGCTGCGCCTCAGCGCCGAGCACCTGCAGCTCACGGGGATCGCGGTGCTGCTGGCCGTGCTGGTGGCCGTCCCGCTCGGGGTCTGGATCACCCGGCATCCGTGGGCGGAGCGCGTGGGCCTGGGTGCGGCCGGGGCCATCCAGACCGTGCCCAGCCTCGCCCTGCTCGCCTTCATGATCGCGGTGCCGGGCCTGGGGCTGTCCACCCGCTCGGCCATCGTGGCGCTGTTCCTCTACTCGATCCTGCCGATCCTGCGCAACACGTACACGGGCATCCGCGGCGTGGACCCCGACCTGATCGAAGCCGCACGGGGTCTGGGCCTCACGGAGCGCCAGATCCTGATCCGCATCCGCCTGCCGCTCGCGACCCGCACGATCCTCGCCGGCGTCCGCACCGCCACCGTCATCAGCATCGGCATCGCCACGCTGGCGGCGTTCATCGGCGCGGGGGGTCTCGGGGAGCCGATCGTCACGGGGCTGTACCTGAACGACACCCGGCTCATCCTCGCGGGCGCGCTGCCCGCCGCCGCGCTGGCCCTGCTCGCCGACCACCTGCTGGGACGGGTCGAGCGGGCGCTCACACCGCGCGGGTTGAGCGCCGGACACGCCTGAGCGGGAGGGCCTTCAGCCCGCTCGGGGCCAGACGGTGCCTCCCGGCTCGATGGGAGGAACGGAGGTGCGCTCGAGCCAACGGAGCGCGGCGGGCGCCACCGCCACGCCGTGCTCCTCGAGCGCACGCGTGCCGAAGCGCACGTTGAACTCCAGCAGATAGGGGAACCCGTCCACGAGCGCCACGTCGAATCCGGCGTGGTCCACACCGAGCGCGGTGGCGACGTCCGTGACGAGGCGGATCGCTTCGTCGGGCACACCGCCCAGCACGATCCGGCCACCCCGGGCCACGTTGGTGTGGAAGCCGCCTTCGGGCGCCTCGCGCCAGTAGGCGAGCAGGACCTCGTCGCCGACCCACACGACGCGCACGTCACGCTCGATGGGCAGGTATTCCTGCACGTACAGCTCCTCGCGGCCCGCGTGCCAGGCGCGCCAGGCGGCCCGGTCGCGGATGAGCCATACCCCCTGCCCCATGCTGCTCCGCCGCTCCTTGGCCACGAAGGGAAAGCGGAGCTCGTCCAGCACCTGCTCGCGGGCCCAGTCCTCGTTGGGGAGGATGAGCGTCTGGGGGGTGTGATGCGGCACCACCGCCTCGAACGCGCGGGTCATCTCCACCTTGTCGTGACCGAGGTGGTAGGTGGCCGCGTTCGGGAAGATGCGCTTGCGCCACGCATACGCGAGCGTGTTGACCTGCCAGTACGCGGGGAAGAGCACCCAATCCGCTGCCCGGACCTGCTCCTGCGCGCGAAACCACGCTTCGGGCTTGAGGACGTCTACGCCCGGCCAGCCGAGCGTGCGGAGGGGATCGAACGAGACGAGGCGCATGGCCGCGAGGGACGGGTGGGATCCAGGATGACGCGCACGGGAGGCACCGCCCGCTCCGCCGCGCGCAAAAGCTAGAACGGGAGCCTCCCCGACGGTACGGGTGGGTGCCCCGCGGGGGACGCCGGTACCGGCCGCCCGCTCCCGGGAGCCGCCTGCGATCGGCAGGCCCCTCACCCCCTCGGCTTGGGGGAAGGCCACCCTCCCCCGGGTCCCCGTCGAGCCCTACCTTAGCGGCCCCACGCACCCTGTCCGTCCACCGCCGGAGCCGATGAGCCAGTCCACGCCGACCCGCCCCGCCCCCGCGCTCGAACGCCTCATGATCGACGCCGTCCGGGTGCTCGCCATGGACGCCGTACAGCAGGCCAACTCCGGGCATCCCGGCACGCCGATGGCCCTGGCGCCACTGGGCTATCTGACGTGGACGCGCCATCTGCGGCACGATCCGGCCGATCCGACGTGGCTGGACCGTGACCGTTTCGTGCTGTCGCTCGGGCACGCCTCGATGCTGGTCTACGCCCTGCTCCACCTGACGGGCTACGACCTGCCGATCGAGGAGATCGTGCGCTTCCGGCAGTGGGGCTCGCGCACCCCCGGGCACCCGGAGTTCGGCCACACGCCCGGCGTCGAGACCACGACGGGACCGCTCGGACAGGGCGTCGCCAACTCCGTGGGCATGGCGCTGGCGGAGCGGTGGCTGGCGGACCGCTTCAATCGGCCCGGTCACACCATCGTGGACCATCGGACCTGGGTGTTCTGCTCCGATGGCGACCTGATGGAGGGCATCTCCCACGAGGCCGCCGCGCTCGCCGGGCACCAGAAGCTCGGGAAGCTGATCTGGGTGTTCGACGACAACCGGATCACCATCGACGGATCGACCGATCTGGCCTCGAGCTCGGACGAGCTGGCCCGCTTCGCATCGTACGGATGGCACGTGCAGCGCGTGGAGGACGGCAACGATCTGGCGGCCATCGATGCCGCGCTGGCGGCGGCGGCCGCCGAGACCGAGCGGCCTTCGCTGATCGGTCTGCGCACCGTGATCGGCTACGGCAGCCCCAACCTGGCGGGCTCCGAGAAGGCGCACGGCGCACCGCTCGGCGCCGACGAGATCCGGGCCACGAAGGAGAGCCTGGGCTACCCGGAGATGGAGCCCTTCTGGGTCTCTCCCGAGGCGCGGGAGGCGTGGGGTGTGGCCCGGAGCCGGGGCGCGGCCCTGCACCGCGACTGGAGCGAGCGCTTCGCCCGCTACCGGACGGAGCATCCGGAGCTGGCGGCGGAGCTGCTACGCGTGATGGCGGGCACGCTGCCCGACGGTTGGGAGGACGACCTCGATCGCGTCGGCACCTCGTCCAAGGCGGATGCCACGCGCGGCCACTCCGGCCGGGTCATCCAGACCCTGGCGGCGCGCGTGCCCGAGCTGGTGGGTGGCTCCGCCGACCTGGCCGGCTCCAACAAGACCACCATCAAGGACGCCGCTCCCCTGCTGCCCGACACCCCGTCCGGTCGCAACGTCTTCTACGGCGTACGCGAGCACGGCATGGGGGGCATCATGAACGGGATGGCCCTGCACGGGGGGATCCGTCCCTTCGGCGGGACCTTCCTGATCTTCTCCGACTACATGCGGCCGTCCATCCGGTTGGCGTCCCTGATGGAGCTGCCGGTCGTGTACGTCTTCTCGCACGACTCGATCGGGTTGGGTGAGGACGGCCCCACCCATCAGCCCATCGAACAGCTGGTGGCGCTGCGGGCCATCCCCGGGCTCGTGGACCTCAGGCCGTGTGACGGCCCGGAGACCGCCGAGGCCTGGCGGGTGGCCGTGGAGCGGAAGGGTCCGTCCTTCCTGGCGCTCACGCGTCAGACGGTCCCCCTGCTCGATCGAGGAGCGGGCGCCGCGAGCGCGGAGGGGCTACGCCGGGGCGGATATGTGCTGATCGAGGCCGAAGGCGGCGCGCCCGACGCGGTGCTGATCGCCAGCGGGTCCGAGGTCGATCTGGCGGTGCAGGCGCGGGCGACGCTGCAGTCGGAGGGGATCGCCACCCGGGTGGTCTCCCTGCCCAGCTGGACGCTCTTCGCGGAGCAGAGCGCGACCTACCGCGACCAGGTCCTGCCGCCCGACGTACGGGCCCGGGTGTCCATCGAGGCGGGATCTACGTTGGGCTGGAGCCGCTGGGTGGGCGAGTCCGGTACGGCGCTGGGCCTGGACCGCTTCGGGGCTTCGGCGCCGTTCGAGGAGCTCTACGCGCAGTTCGGCCTCACGGCCGACGCCGCCGTGGCCGCCGTCCGCTCCTGTCTGAGGACGTCGCCCGCCGGTTGACTGCGCCGGCCGTAAGGTTGGCGGAACAGGGCTTGCACCAGCAGGTTTGGATGGGCCGCGGGCGGCCGACCCCCGAGGCAGGGGGTCCGGCCGCTCCCGACCTGCATGTGCACCCGCCCCTACCGGACCCTGCCGACGATGAGCCAGATCCAGGACCCCCAGGCTTCCGCCACGCCCGGTCGTACCGCCACCCCTGAAGCCCCGACCGATTCCATCCCCGGCGTCCGGGAAACACGGTCCACGGACAAGCCCCTCACGCTCTGGTTCTCCGAGGTGGGGATGGGAGATGCGGGGATCGTCGGGGGGAAGGCCTCGTCCCTGGGCGAGATGTACCGGGCCCTCGTGGCCAAGGGGCTCCGGGTCCCCAACGGGTTCGCCACGACGGTGGAGGCCTGGCAGGTCTTCCTGGACGCGCCGGTCGAGCGGGGCACCTGGGACGGCGTGCTGGAGGCCGAGCACGTGGGTCGGATCCGGCTGGAGGCCCAGCGCGAGCCCACGCTGCGCGCGGCGCTCTCCCGGCTGTTCCGGGACGCCCCCACCGACGACCACCTGGAGATGCACGGCCGCACGGCGCTCGCGCGCGCCTTCGTGAAGGCCACGCCTCTGCCACCGCGTGTGCGGGAGGCGTTGGCCGCCGGCTATGCGCGCCTGACCGACGAGTATGGCGCCGACGTGGACGTGGCGGTGCGCTCCTCGGCCACGCGCGAGGACTCCACCATGGCCTCCTTCGCCGGCCAGTACGAGTCCTTCCTCAACATCTGCGGTCTCGAGCGCGTGCTCGAGGCCTGGAAGGGATGCGCCGCGAGCGCGTTCACCGAGCGCGCCGTCGGCTATCAGCTGTCCCGTGACATGGACCCGCTGGAAGGCGCGCTGTCGGTGGTCGTGATGAAGATGGTGCGCTCGGACCTCGCGTCCTCCGGCGTGATGTTCACCATCGACCCCGATTCCGGCAATCCGAACATCATCCACGTCAGCTCCACCTACGGACTGGGCGAGCTGGTGGTCCAGGGCAGCGTCTCGCCGGACACGGTGCTGCTGTGGAAGGATGCGCTGCGCAAGGGCCGCTTCCCCATCGTCCATCGCACCCTGGGCGCCAAGGACCGCAAGATGGTCTACGCGATGCAGGGCGGCACGGCCACCGAGAGCGTGGACGTGGAGGCCAGCCGCCGGCGGCAGTGGTCGCTCAGGCGCGAGGAGGTGGTCGAGCTCGGCAAGATGGCCCTGCTCATCGAGGAGCATTACGGCCGCCCCATGGACATCGAGTGGGCCAAGGACGGCTACACCGGGGAGCTGTTCATCGTGCAGGCCCGCCCGGAGACCGTCCACGGGGAGGACGGGCACACCACGCTGCGCACCTACACCATGGATCCAGACCTGGTGCGCTCGCTCAAGAAGAAGGGCCAGGTGCTGGCCACGGGGAGCGCAGTGGGGACGCGGATCGCCTCCGGCAAGGTGCGCGTGTACAAGAGCTACGAGGAGGTCATCGTCCGCAAGCGGGCCCTGCGCACGCAGATCAAGGAAGGCCACGCGGTCCAGGATCTGCCGGCGGAGCAGCACGTGTTCGATCCCGGCGACGTGCTCGTCACGGAGATGACGACGCCGGATTGGGAGCCGCTCATGCGCGAGGCCTCCCTCATCGTCACCGAGAAGGGCGGCCGGACCTCGCACGCGGCCATCGTGGCCCGCGAGTTCGGGATCCCCGCCATCGTGGGCTGCGAGGACGCGACGAAGATCCTGCAGCCGCTGATGGAGGTGACCGGCTCCTGCGCGGAGGGGGAGACCGGCTATGTGTACGCCGGCATCCATCCGTTCCAGGTGGAGGAGGTGGACATCGGCGAGATCGGGGAGATGCAGACCCAGGTCAAGCTGAACGTGGGGTTCCCCGACAAGGCCCTGCACGACGCCATGCTGCCGAGCGACGGCGTGGGTCTGGCGCGGCTCGAGTTCATCCTCACCGCGCAGGTGGGCATCCATCCGCTCGCGCTGCTCTACTTCGAGGAGCTGCGCGACTATGCCGGCGGCGGGCCGCTGGCGCCCGAGCTCGAGCCCTACCGCGAGCGCCTGGAGCGTGAGGGCCGCAAGGAGCTGCGCGCCCTGGTGGGCGCCATCGAGCGCCGGACGCCGGCGTATGCCGACCGGCGTGAGTTCTTCGTGGATCAGGTGCGCTACGGCGTGGCGTTGATCTGCGCGGCGTTCTATCCCAGGCCCGTGCTCGTGCGCTTGTCCGACCTGAAGTCCAACGAGTACCGCGACCTGCTCGGAGGACGCCTCTTCGAGCCGGTGGAGGAGAACCCGATGATCGCGTGGCGTGGCGCCTCGCGGTATCTCGACCCCGCGTTCACGCCGGCCTTCGACATGGAGTGCGATGCGCTGCGCTTCGTGCGCCAGCAGATCGGGCTGGACAACCTGCAGCTCATGGTGCCCTTCTGCCGCACGCCCGAGGAAGGGCGCGCGGTCGTGGATCTGCTCGACCAGCGAGGTCTGTCCTACCGTGCGGGCGTCCCGCTGTATCTGATGATCGAGCTACCCTCCAACGTGATCGAGGCGGAGCGCTTCATCGAGGAGATGAAGCTGGCAGGTGGATCCATCGGCTCCAACGACCTGGTGCAGACGGTGTATGCCGTCTCCCGTGACGACCTGGAGGGCTATCGCCACCCCGTGGACGCACGCTCCCCCGCGGTCAAGTCGATGATCCGGACCGCGGTGCGTGCGTTCCAGGAGAAGGGTCTGGAGATCGGGATCTGCGGCCAGGCTCCGTCCGACCACCCGGACGAGATCCCGGCGTTCCTGGTGGAGGCGGGGATCACGTCGATGTCGGTCACGCCGGACACGCTCGTACCCGTGCGGATGGCGGTCTCCCAGGCGGAGCAGCAGCCTCGCGGGGGGAACGCCGGCACGCACTGACCGATGCAGCGGGTGCGAAAACGGGGTGGGGACCCGACGTCCCCCACCCCGTTTCTGCGTTCAGCGGCCCGGCGTCCGTTCAGATCACCGGCGTCTTGGTCCGCGCCAGGAGATCGCGGATCTCGGTGAGCAGGACGACGTCCGCGGGAGGCGCTGCCGGCGGGGGCGGCGCAGCCTCCTCCTTGCGCTTGGCGGCATTGTAGCCCTTCACGAGCATGAAGGTCGCTCCCGCCACCATCAGGAAGGTGATGACCTCGTTGATGAACTTGCCCCAGTTGAGGGTCACGGCGCCCGCCTCCTCGGCGGCCGCCATGGTGAGGTAGGGACCGGGGGTCGTCCCCTCCTTCAGTACGGCGAACAACTGGGTGAAGTCGAAGCCGCCCACGCCGAGCCCGACGACCGGGCTGACGATGTCGGCGACGAGAGAGCCCACGACGGTGGTGAACGCGGCGCCGATGATGATGCCGACCGCCATGTCGAACATGTTGCCCTTCAGGGCGAACTCCTTGAACTCCTTGAGCACCTTGAGCCTCCTTCCGAGGTGCCGGACTCCGCGAGCGGCGACCCCCCGGCCGACCGCCCGGAGCGCCTTCCGGCGCTCCGCGGCCAAGCTATCAGGGGAGCGCCGGCCACCGCCACCGGCCCGGTCCCCACCGCGCTGGACCCCCACGGACCACACGGTGCAGCGTGCACACGCCTTGCGCGGCGCGGGCGCCGGCGCCTTCTTTCCTGCGACTCCGCGCGTCGTCCCCCGGCGCCGGAGCTTCTCCGCACGCAGAAAACCACCCCCGGGACAGGCCGGATGCAGGACGAGCGGCTCCCACCTTCCCCGATCTCCGACGACGAGCTGGTGCAGCGGGCGCTCGCGAGCGGACGCGGCGACCTGCGCGCGTTCGACGAGTTGGTCCGCCGCCACCAGGAGCGGATCTCCGCCAATTGCCGCTACCTCACCGGATCGCGCGACGACGCGCCCGACCTTACCCAGGAGGTGTTCGTCAAAGCCTATTTCGGCCTGCGCGGCTTCGAAGGGCGCGCCCAGTTCGGCACCTGGCTGCAGCGCATCAAGGTCAACCACTGCCTCAACTTCATGGATCGGCGCAAGCGTGAGCGCCTCGAGGCGCTCGACGACGTACCCGCAGCGGCCTCCGGACCGCTGACGGTGCAACCGGAGGCCGACGGAGAGCTGCAGCGGCAGGAGCACCGCAGGGCCATCCACGCCGTGCTGTCGGAGATGAACGACACGCTGCGCGTGCCCTTGATCATGTGTGACATGGACGAATTGTCGTACCAGGAGATCGCCGAGGCGCTGGGCATCGGGCTGTCGGCGGTGAAGATGCGCATCAAGCGCGGCCGCGAGGAATTCCGCCGCCGCTACGAGGCGTTGCAGGACGTGCACGCGATGGCCAGCTGAGCGGGCGATCCGTGCCGGAGGACACCCACCCCCGAGAAGACGAACCCCTCACGGACGACGAGCTCGGCCCACCCGTGGTCGAGCTGCGCACCCTGAGGGACCCGGTTCCGCCGGCCGTGCTGGCGAGGATCGGCAACACCATCCGGCGCCGGGAGTTGGCGGCGGACGTCACGCGCTTCTGGCTCTGGACGCCGTTCCTCGTGCTCATGGAGTACGTGGGGGCGGCCTTCGAGAGCCTGGACTCCAGGGGAAGCACCCTCAAGGAAGGTGGGACGGACGACGCATGAACGAGATGCGAGAGCAGTTGACGGTGGCGTTCCGCGACCTCGGCCTGAGCCTGGTGGCGGGGATCCCCAAGCTGGTGCTGGCACTGATCCTCCTGGTGGTGGCGGTCGTCATCTCCCGGGTGGTGGCCGCCTTCGTACGCCTCGTGCTGCGGCGCGTCGGGCTGGACGGGCTGGTGACCCGTAGCGGGCTGGATCGCTCCCTGCGACAGCTCGGCATCACGGCTCCGCTGTCGCAGATCCTGCCCAAGGTCGTCTACTATCTCCTGCTGATCCTGCTGGCGCGGGCGGCCGCGGATGGTCTGGGGCTCACGTCGGTCTCCTCCGCGATCGGCACCTTCATGGGCTATCTGCCCAACGTCTTCGCGGCCGCCGTGATCCTGGTGCTGGGGAGCGCCGCCGCGCAGTTCGCCGGACGTGCCGTCACCCAGGCAGCCGCCAACTCCGGCATCGAGTTCGCCAGCTCGCTCGGAGGCATGGTGGGCGCCGTGGTCCTGGCGATCGTCGGCATCATGGCCATCGGTCAGCTCCAGGTGGAGACCGACATCGTCCGCATCGTGGTGACGGCCCTCCTGGTGGGCATGGCCGCGGCCTTCGCGCTGTCCTTCGGCCTCGGCAGCCGACGCATCACGCTCAACATCATCGCCGGATTCTACGCCCGGAAGACGTTCCAGATCGGCCAGGAGATGGAGATCCGGGGCGAGCGGGGCGTGCTCAAGGCCATCACGCCCACGCAGACGCTCCTGGACCAGGACGGCCGCACCGTGGCGGTGGCCAACACCACGTTCCTGGACGAGGTGGTCAAGCAGGGGTAGGCGACGCGCTGCAGGTGCGGCTCGACCCGTCGACCCGCGGCCGCGCCTTCGCGCTCCGACCGCCCCGTGTGACTTTTCCAGCCATCCACCGCTCCGTCGCACGAGGCGCCGGAGGGACGGAGGGAGCTCCCGTACCCCCGGGGAGCGCATCGAACCGAACCACAGGAGACAGATCGGACATGTCGGGTCTTCGATACGGAATCGCGCTGGCGTGGCTGGCCGCGGGGATGGCCGCCCCCCTGGCCGCCCAGGACGAACGGCCGCTGGGCTGGGCGGATCAGGCCGAGCTCACGTTCGTGATGACGGGGGGGAACGCCTCGGCCAGCACCCTGGGCCTCAAGAACACCCTGCTCTACAACTGGCCCCGGGCCACCTTCCAGCTCGCGGCGGGGGGTGTACGCACGGAATCGGGGATCATCACGCGGACGGCGACCGGCACGTCGACCGACTTCGACGTCGTCGAGGACACCAACAACGAGTTGACCGCGGAGAACTACTACCTGCGTTCGCGCTATGATCATCAGGTCGGAAGCGCCGCCTACCTGTTCGGAGGCGCGGGCTGGAACCGCAACACGTTCGCCGGGATCCAGAACCGGTACAACTTCGTGAGCGGCGCGGGCCGCGCCTGGGTGGACACGGAGGATCGCCGGTTCAAGACCGATCTCGGCCTCACGTACACCATCCAGGACGACGTGGTCGAGGATCCGACCTCCCAGGACTCGTTCCTCGGCCTGCGGGCGGAGTACGACGCCCTGCGCCGTCTCACGGAGACCACTGTGTTCGCGAGCACGCTGGGCGTGGACGAGAACCTGAACGAGACGTCCGATCTGCGGGCGGATTGGACCAATTCGTTGACCGTCACCATGTCGGCCAACCTCGCCATCAAGACCAGCCTCCAGCTGCTCTTCGACAACGAGCCTTCCCTGGTGGAGGTCCCGCTGGCCTCGGGCACCGGGACGGTCCTGACGCCGCTCGGGAAGACCGATTCCGTCTTCACCGTCGCGGTGGTGGCGAGCTTCTGAGCCTCCACGACCGGGGGGCGGCCCGGTAGGGGCCGCCCCGACCGGCACCCCTCGCGCGCCCCAGGGCGGGCTACCTCGGGAACCCCGCCCGCATCGCGGCCGCGGGAGCTGGTTGCCTGACGGGTCGGGGCGCCCGGGACGGAAGGGGGTCACGTCCGGATACACGAAGGCCGCCGGCTCCCACGAGCCGGCGGCCTTTCGTCCCTACGGCGTCCCCGGGTGACCCGGGTCCGCGATTCCCTACCAGCTGGACTTGCGGACCCCGGGGATCATCCCTTCGAGGGCGTTGTCCCGGAACGCGATCCGGGAGAGCCCGAACCGGCGCAGGTACGCCCGCGGGCGACCCGAGAACTGGCAGCGGTTGCGGACGCGCACGGGGCTGGCGTCACGCGGCATCTTGCGGATCTTGGCCTGGGCCTCGCGCTTCTCCAGCGAGGTGGCGTCGGGATCCTTCATGATGGCGATCAGGGCCCGCCGGCGCTCCGCGTAGCGCTGGACCAGCTCCTGCCGCTTCTCGTTCTTTTCGATCTTGCCTTTCTTGGCCATGTACGTCCCGGGTCTTTTCCGTGTAGTCGAGCCGGGAAAGATAGCGCCACGGGGGATGGGGCGCCAACCCCAGCCGGGTCCCTCTCCAGGGGAGCGGTTCCTCCCGCCGGGCGCGGCTGGCGGGGGCTCCAGCCCCCGAGCCCCCTCCCCCACGCCCCCCGACCCGACGGACGCCCCTCCTGGCCTGCGCCCACGCCGATCGGGCCCTTCCGCAGGCAACGGAACGGGTCGTCCAGCGCCCCTCGGAGAGCGGCGGTCGGGTGGGGCCCCACGGCTTCCCCGGACCCGATGGTCAGGCGCCCGGAGGTCCTAATCCGCAGTGGGGACAACGCCTACGCCAGAGCCCGCGAAGGGCGCCGCCCGGACCCCTGGCCCGTCGCTTGCCGGGTCCGTGGGCGGCCAATACGTTGGTGCCCGTTCGACCAGGGCACGCTCGCACCGGGCGCGCCCCATGTAGGAGTTTGATGAAGGACGAGCCGGAATTGATCACCTCCCCCGTCGGTGACGTCCTCGCGGGTTTCCGCGATCGCTTGCGCCTGGCGATGAGCGTTCGAGGCATCACGCAGACCGAACTTGGCAAACGCATCGGAGTGCGGCAGGCCACCGTGAGCCAGTGGCTGAGCCGGACCAATCCATCCGAGCCCAAAGCGGACCAGCTGCTGCGCCTCCCCGACGCGCTGGGCATCAACGGCCACTGGTTGTTGACCGGGCGCGGCTCCATGGACGACACGCCCGGAGACGTCGAGGCCAAGCTGGAGGCCATCCGCCGCATCCTCGACGCCGACGTGGCCCGCGCCGCGGGTCTGAAGCGGCGCAACGAACAGGACCTGCGCGGTCCCAACGGCGGCGACGGTCGACTGAGCCCCGGGCCGAACGGCGTCTAGGCGTTCGCGGAGGGGGCCGTGCGGCTCCAGCCCTCCCGCGGGGCGCCCGGGGGTCCGGTTCCGGCGGGGTCCGCGAGTCGCGGGTCGTCCCGGCGTGCCCCTTCAGCCCCCGGCCCGGCTCAGCATGGGGCCGAGGGGTCTGCCCCCCACCAGGTGCAGATGCAGGTGGAACACCTCCTGCCCCCCGTGCGCGCGGCAGTTGATGAGCAGGCGGTAGCCATCTTCGGCGATCCCCTCCTGCCGCGCGAGCTCCGCCGCCACCCGCACCATCCGCCCGACCACGGCTTCGTCCGCCTCGGACACATCGTCGGCCGTCGGGATCACATGATTCGGGACGATCAGGATGTGGACCGGCGCCTGCGGATGGATGTCCCGGAACGCGGTCACGAGGTCGTCCTGGTGGACGATGTCAGCCGGGATCTCCCCGCGGACGATGCGGGCGAAGAGCGTGTCGTCACTCATGGGTCGGTGGGTTGGGGAGGCGGTCCTCCGGGATGATCGCCCCCGCGTTGGACGCGGGGGTGGACACCCGAGCTTAGTGGCAGGGAGCGCAGCGCGCACCGCGCCCCGACGTAGCTCGGCCTCCCCACCCGAAGGGCAGGGAGGCCGAAGGAGGCGGGACCACACGTAGGGGATCGAGTCGGACGCCACGAAGGGCGAGGGTGGTACACCCCTCCGCGGGCCCCGCACTCCAACTAGCGCATGATGCCCCACGACGGATCCCGGTCGTTCGCGGGATCGTTCGTCAGGTTCACCGCGCCCGTGCCATCGGCATTCATCCAGTAGATCTCCCCGTTGCCGTCCCGGTCGGTCCCGAAGGTCAGCGCGCTGCCATCGGGCGACCAGCTGGGCCGCGAGTCGGCCCCGGAATCATTGGTGACATTGACGGCGTTCGAGCCGTCCGCGTCACCGACGTAGATCTCGTCGTTGCCGTCGCGGTCCGTCACCCAGGCGAGCTGGGTGCCGTCGGGCGACCACGCCGGCTGCGTGTCCTTCCCGGCGTCGTTGGACAGGTTGGTCTGGTTCTGACCATCCACGTCCATCGTGTAGACCTCGCTGTTCCCGTCGCGATCCGTCGCGAACGCGATCTGCGTCCCGTCGAAGGAGAACGTGGGCCAGGAGTCGTCGCCCGCATCGCCGGTGAGGTTCACGTTGCCCGTCCCGTCCGCGTTCATCACGTAGATCTCACCGTTGCCGTCCCGATCGGTACGGTAGGCGATGCGCGTCCCGTCCGACGACCAGGCGGGCTGCGAGTCGTCTCCGGGATCGTTGGTCAGGTTCACGAGCCCGGTGCCATCGGCATTGACGACGTAGATCTCGCCGTTGCCGTCGCGCTCGGACCGGAAGGCCACCCGGGTCGAATCCGGCGACCACACCGCCTGTCCATCTGCCGCGGCGTCGTTGCTCAGATTCACGAGACCGGTGCCGTCCGTCTGGACGATGTAGACCTCGTCGTTGCCGTCGCGGTCGGTGGTGAAGACGATCCGCTCCTGGCTGACGCTCGCGGGCGGTGTGCAGGCCACGGCGAAGGCTACGGAAGCGGTGTCATTGCCCACCAGAGTGATGGTGGTGGTGTCCGCCGGTGCGGCCGTGCAGTTGCTGGCCAGGCCCGCGAGCTGCACGAGGTTCGCACCCGCCGTCACCGGAGAGAAGGTCACCGTGTCGTTCACTCCGATGGAGTCCGTCACCCCACCCACCGTGATGGTGTAGCCATCCGGATCGATGTCCACGGAATCACCCGTGGTGGTGGTGGAGACGATCACCGTCCCGCTCGTCTGCTGCGGGAGCTGACACGTGACCGAGAAGTCGGCCGTCGCGCTGTCGTTGCCGACCAGCGTGATGGACGCGGTATCCGCGGCCGCCGTGCAGTTCGCGGCCAGGCCGGACAGCGTCACCGTGCTGGTCCCGGCGGGAATGCCGGTCAGCGACAGCGTGTCGTTGATCCCGATCGGCTCCACCACGGACCCGATCGTGACGGTGTAGCCGTCGACGTCCAGGCTGTCGCCCGTGGTCGTGGTGGTCACGATCACCGTGCCGCTGTCCGTCACGGGCGCCGCGCAGGCGATCTGGAACTCCGCCGTCGCCAGGGCGCCGGCAGTCACACTCACGCTCTGCGAATCCGCGGCTGCCACGCAATTGGCCGCCAGACCCTCGAGGGTCACGAACTGATCGCCCTCGTCGACCCCGCTGAAGGTCACCGAATCGTTGGCGCCGATCGAGGCACTGTCCGTCCCGAGCCGGACCAGGTATCCGTCCGCATCGATACTGTCCCCGGTCGTGATGGTCCGCACCAGGACGTCCCCACCGAGGCCCGTGCAGTTGACCGTGAAGGCCGCTTCCGCGGTATCCCCGGCCACCACCGTGACCGCCAGCGGATTGGTCTGGCCGACCGTGCAGTTCGCGGCGACGTCGCCCAGGAGGACCGAGCGTGAGCCCGCATCCACGTTGTTGATCACCAGGACGCCCGCGTTGGGATCCACCTGGAGGGCGCTGCCGCCGTCGACGGAGACGGTGTAGCCGTCGTCGTCCACGTCCTGTCCAACCGTCGCGACGCTGACGCGGATCGAGCCCGTCTCCGGCTCGAGTGGCCCCTCGTCGTCATCGCACGCTCCGACTCCCCACGCGAGCGCTGCCATGAGCAGCGCCCATCGAGTCCCCACCCTGTTCATCACGTCACTCCTGTTCTGGTGTTCTGGCGAGAGCCCCCGACCCGAACTCGGGCCGGAGGTCGTGTTTCGCTGTAGCGTTTCCGAAACGAACCTGACCCATCCTGGCCCACCGGGGGTGCGGACCGATCAGGGGTTCGGTGACGCGGGAGCGCTCCCCCCGCCACCCGGAATCGGCCCATTGCGACAGGCCATTCCGTCCGCGACGCACTGCCACCTCCTCCTTTCGACTCCAGGGCGCCGCGTGGGAACGCATCGTGCGTTCAGAGGCGCACGACGCGGTTCCTGCGTCTTGTTCCACCATCCCCCCCTGGGCGTGCTGCATGCATCCGGAAGCCGATTCGACGGCTCCCACTCCAGGTGAGGAGCCCGGTACGCTGTTGCTTCGCCGTATCCTCGAGGCAGGCGGTCCCGCCATCGCGGTGGGGCGCCAATCGCCTCTGCTGGCGGTGCTGCGTGATCTGTCCATCCTGAGCGCGACGCGTGCGCCCGCCGTGTTCTGGGGCGAGGCCGGAAGCGGTCGCCGCACCCTCGCGCGCGCCCTGCACGCCCTGAGCGGCAGGGCCGATCAACCGTGGGTGCGCCTGCGAGCGGTCCAGGACGGCCGCGCCGCGGCGCCGGCGTCGCTCTCCGTCGAGCACGACGGCAAACGCCCGCGCACCGACCTGGCGGCCTTCTCGGACCTCCCCCACCTGCTCTCCGAGGCACACGCCGGGACGCTGCTGCTGGAGGGCCTCACCGGCATTCCGGCGCTGGCCCAGGAGCAGCTCGTCGGGTTGCTCGACCGCCTGCACGCGGTCGGGGAGGTCGCGGACGACCTCCCGCGCGTGCTCGCCATCTGCGATGAAGAGCCGTTGACGCTGGTGGAGGACGGCGACCTCAGCGAGGAGCTCTACTATCGGCTGGGCGTGTTCGTCCTGGCCGTGCCGGCCCTCCGCGAGCGTGAATCCGACATCGTCGCCATCGCCCAACACGTGGTCCGGCAGGCCAACGGGCTGCACCGGTTGTCCGTGCGTGGCCTCGATGAGGCCACCCTGGAGCGGCTGCGCCAGGCGCCCTGGCCCGGAAATGTCCCGGAGTTGCGCCGCACCGTCGAGCACGCCGCCATCCGGGCACGGAGTGGATGGATCCGTCCCCACCACCTCCCGCAGGAGGTGGGGGGCCCGGACTCGGCTTCCCCCCCGACGCGCCTCGTGCTCCCGGTCGGGATCACGGCGGCCGACGCGGAGCGTCGGCTCATCCTGGCGACGTTGGAGCAGACCGGCTTCAACAAGACCGAAGCCGCGCGCCGTCTCGGAATGGACGTGAAGACCGTACGGAACAAGCTCAAGTCCTACGATCTTTCCGAGCGCAACCGTCGCAGGCGCGATCGAAGCTCGAGTCCGGGCCGGAAGCACTAGCGGCCGCTCGACTCGACGGTCAGCGTCCCTGTGCAGACCATGTCCTCACCACCGCGGAACGTGATCTCCCACTCACCCGCGGTTGCACCGGACGTGTCGAGCTCCAGCGAATTGCGCTGCGCATCGTAGGCGCCGGGCTCGATCCCGCTGCCTTCCTGCGCCTCGACCATACCCACCTCCCCGATCGGCTCACTCATCTCCACCAGCACCGACACGGCGTCCTCGGACGCGCGCACCGAGCCGGGAGTGAAGGTCGCCATGCAAGCTTCCTGCGCGACCGGGCCGGGCGTGAACGCCGCGGTGGCTGCGATGGCGGCCACGGCCGCGAAACCACCGAGCGAGGAACGGAGGGTCCAGGTTCTATCGATCATCGTTGCTGCCTCCCGAAGGGTTGAGCGTTCGACAGAAGGAGGGGGCAGAGCGCATGCCGAAGCGGACCGCACCGCCAAAACGCTGCGACACAACGAGTTGCGGGTAAGTGCCCTGCTTTGGCCGCGCAAAGTGCGCGCCGGATCGATCAGGGAGAAGCGCCGCGCTTGTATGGAATCAGGTCGGGAAATCTTCCCCGCCCGCCATCGTGTTGCGCGACGCGAAGAACTGCACGACGGAATTGCGGTGGTAGGGCGTCGGGTTCGGCTTCCCGCTGCGGCGTGACCCCGGCTGGGAGGGAGGCGTGCAGCGTTCGTTCGCGCTCCGGATGAACGAACGCGCGCGCCCCGCGGACCGGAGCCCGCGGGGCGCGTCAGGTGCGGATCGGGCTCGGCGCCCGTTCCCGCTCGAGCGGGAACGGTGGAGCCTCAGGACCCTCCACCGCCGTGGACCGGAGAGAGTCCGCTCAGCGGCCTCCGCCCCTGCGGTCGGGCCGGCGCCACCGAACCGGCGGAGCCGGTTCGGGCTCGAGTGTCACCGCCTGGGTCTCGAGGAGACGCAACGCCTCGTGCACGGCCGCTTCGAGCTGCGGATCACCCCCGGCGGCCACCTCCTTCGGCGTGTTGTGCACCTCGATGTCCGGGGCCACACCCTCGCCTTCCACGCGCCACTCGCCGTTCACGTCATAGAAGCCGCCGCGGGGGGCCACGAAACGGCCGCCATCCACCAGCGGCGGCGTGTCCGCCGTATGCACCAACCCGCCCCACGTCTTCGTGCCGACCAGCGGGCCGATCTGCTTGAAGCGGAACAGGTACGGCATCAGGTCCCCTCCGGAGCCGGCGCGCTCGTTGATCACCATGACCTTGGGGCCCCACAGGGCCGCCATGGGCTGGGTGAAGGGGCGCTTCGACGGCGTGCGGGAATTGAAGTAGCCGGTGAGCTCGCGGTCGAGCACCTCGATGATGTAGTCCGCCGCGGAGCCCCCGCCGTTGTTGCGCTCGTCGATGACGGCACCCTGGCGGTCCTGCTGGGCGAAGTACATGCGGTTGAAGTAGGTGTAGCCGCCCTGCCCGGTGTTGGGCAGCCAGACGTAAGCCAGGCGCCCACCGCTCATCTCGTCCACGCGCTGGCGGTTCTGCTCCACCCAGGCCCACTGCCGCAGCTGACCCTCGTTGCCCACGGTCTCCACCACCAGCTCACGCCCCGACGCCGGGTCCGGCCGGTCGCCCACCGTCACCGTGATGGTGCGCCCGGCGGTGCCTTCGAGCAGCTGGAACGGGTTGGTGGGGGCGCGCAGCGGCTGACCGTCGATCGCCAGCAGCCAGTCGCCTTCGTCCACGTCCATCCCTGGCACCGCCAGGGGGCCACGCAGGCCGGGGTTCCACGACTCCCCGCTGTAGATGCGGGTGATGCGGTAGAAGCCGTTCTCCTCCTCGAGATCCACGCCCAGCAGGCCGGTGCGTGGGTCGGTGAGCTCGGGATAGTCGCCGCCGCGCACGTAGGAATGCCCGACCGCGATCTCGCCCGAGACCATGTCCAGGAGCTGGTTGAAGTCGGAGCGATGCTCCACGTCGGGCAGCCAGGCCGAATACCACGTCCACACGTCGTTCCAGGGCGCGCCGTGCTGGTTGTCCACGTAGAGGAAGTCGCGCATGAAGCGCCACCCGTCCCGGAGCATCTGCGCCCACTCCGCCTGGGGCTCGACCCGCACGCGCAGGTCCGCCAGGTCCAGGCGCCCGTCGCCGTTCTTGGGCGGCGCCGCCCCCGCGTCCACGATGCTCCAGGCCTGACCGCTCCGGTACAGCAGCGTGGCGCCGTTGCCCGACGTGACCGCGCCCGCCACCCGCTCGGCGAACACGGTCGGCTCCCGGTCCTGCACGCTGTAGCGGTGCAGCGTCACCCCTTGTTGGTTCGGCACCGCTTCGGCGACGAACACCTTCCCGGACGGCCCGGCCAGGAGGCTCTGATAATCCCGGGCGGGTAGCCCCGGCGCGTCCACGATGCGGCCCATCAGGCCGTCGAAGTCGATCTCGACCGGGGTGGCCGCCGTGTCGGGTCGGGCGGCCGCCGTGCCGGCCTCGTCCGACCGGGGCAGGAACGGAGAGGGCTCGTCGGCGGCCAGCAGGGCCACGTAGAGCGAACGGGTGACGGGCCGGTCGTAGGCCGTCATGTCCAACCACGCGGAGTTGAGCGCGAAGTCGGTGGAGGCCAGGAAGTACAGGTAACGACCCGACGCATCCCAGACCGGGCTCAACGCGTCGGACATCCCGTCGGTCACCTGGTGCACCTGGCGGGTGCGCGTGTCGTAGACGAACACGGCCCGCAGCAGGTTCTCCAGGCGCTTGGTGTAGACCACGTAGCGCGAATCGGGGGACCACACCGGGTCGATGCTCCGGCGGGGATCGGCGTAGAGCTCACCGTCGACGTCCTGGACCCGGCCGGAGGCCACGTCCAGGATGCGCACCCGGAAGTCGGTGTCCGTGAACGCGATGTGCGAGCCGTCCGGCGACCAGGTGGGGCTGAAGTAGAACGTGGGGTCGTCCATCCGGATGCGACGCTGCTCGCGTCCCTCGGCATCGGCGATGACCAGCCCGTACTCGCCGCCGTCGTCGTTGAACCACGCCACCTGGCTGCCGTCGGGCGACCAGGTCGGGTATCGGTCGGCCACCCCGGACGTGCGCGTCAGGTTGCGCCAGCTTCCGTGCTCGGCCGGGACGGAGAAGACATCACCGCGGTGCTCGAAGAGCGCACGCTTGCCGTCGGTGGACAGTTGCGGGTTGGTCAGCTCGTTGCCTTGCACCTCCTCCCAGCGCGTGCGGGCCCAGTTCTGATCCCCGGCCGCCTGGATCTCCAACTGCCGCGTGGCTCCGGTGGTCGGGTTCAGCTCGTGGAGATATCCGGCCTGCTCGTAGACCACGACGCCGTGCCCCGCGTCCAGGCTCTTCACGTCGAAGTCGGCATGGTGCGTGAGCTGGCGTTCCTGCCCCGTGCGCGGATCGAAGGACCACACGTTGCTGGCCCAGTCGCGCTCCGACATGTAATAGACGACGCCGTCCATCCACGTCGGGTCCATGTGGCGCTCCCCTTCCCAGGGCGTGTTGGTCAGCTCCAGCGTGGACAGGTCCACGACCCGCACCGGCTGCGCCTGGCCTCCGCGGTAGTTGCGCCACTCGGGGTCCCAGTACCCGATCTCCTGGTAGGCCAGCATGGAGCCGTCGTCGCTCATCTCGCCCAGATAGGCCTGGTGCACCGGGAGCGGCTCCGGGAAGCCACCCGTGCGCGCCACGGTATAGAAGCGCCACAACCGGGTGGGCTGCCCCTCGCGACCGGACTGGAAGAGCACGTCACCGCCGGGCGTCCATCCCTGCACCACGTCGGCCCCCGGGTGCCAGGTCAGACGCTGGGGCTGCCCGCCCTCGGCGGGCACCACGTACACGTCCACGTTGCCCCCGTATTCACCGCTGAAGGCGATCCAGCGGCCGTCCGGGCTGAAGGCCGGATCGGTCTCGGCGCCCTCGTCGGACGTGAGGCGGCGCGCCTGGCCGCCGTCCCTGCCCACCACCCAGATGTCGTTGGCGTGCACGAAGGCGATGGCGTCGGGGCCCACCGACGGTTGACGCAGGAAACGCGTGCCCTGCGCCGACAGCGGCGGGGTGAGACCGGCCAGCGCGAGCAGGCCGGCGATCCACGGACTGCGGACTCGATTCATCGTCGATGCTCCTCCAGGGAGGTCTCCTGCATGGGTTCCGCTCCGCGGTGCGGAGCGTGGACATCAGGGGTTCGGCAGCGCGGACGTGGCCGTGCGTGGCGCACCGTGCGTCCGGAGCCGGTTCGGTCCACTCAACGCGTCACGATCTCCGCCCGGGGGCGCGGCGGCCGTACATAGGCAGACACCAGGCTCTCGTGTCCGCCGGGCCCCACGGCCGCGACGCCGAAGATGTAGTCGTCGATCGACAGGTCGGGAAGCGTGAAGCCGTCGACGTCCCCGACGTGGACCTCGTACTGCCAGTCGGGTGTCCAGGCGTCGCGCCACACCACCCGGTAGCCCACGGCCCCGGGCGAGCGGGCCCAGGCCATCGCGGCGTCATAGCCGCTCTCGCCCCGTCCGAGCTGCGGCCCGCCGCGGCCCATGACGTCCGGGGCGGCCGGCGCCAGCGCGAGCGTGGCCACTCCCGCCGCGTTCACACGCGCGTTGCGGGCCAGGTACTCGAAGTCCACGCCGTCGAAGGTATCCGCCGCCGTATGCTGTCGGCTGTAGTTCTCGCGGCTCTCCGAGAAGCGCACGCCCGCGAAGCCCTCGCGGTTGAACGCGGTGTGATCCCCGCCCCGCCCGAAGCGATCCTCGCGTGCGATGAGCCGCACCTCGTGCCCGGGCACATAGATGGACGCCTGCCGGCGGATGTAGCGGGCGAGCTGCCGCGAGTCGGAATCCATGGGATCCTCGGAGAAGACGCGCACGGTGCGCGCGTCCTGGATGCCATTGCCGCCCGTGATGTTGCCGACGATGTCGTTGTTGAAGACGGCATCGATGCGCCAGCCCTCCTCCACCGCCCGGGCCGCGTGCAGGCTCGCGCCGACGAGTCCCTCCTCTTCGGCCACGAACGCCACGAACACGAGCGTGGCGTCGAAGGGCAGCCCGCTCTGCGCGAGCACGCGCGCCACCTCCATCGTGAGGACGGTGCCGCTGCCGTCGTCGTTGGCGCCCGGAGCTGGATTGTCCCAGCGGGTCCAGTCGAAGTCGCCCTCCGCGCGGCGTGCCACGGTGTCGTAGTGGCCGCTCACGTAGATGCGGCGCGCCGTGCGACCCGGCAGGACCGCCACCACGTTGCAGAGCTCCACCTCCTCGGGGATGCGGCCCTGGGGCGCGACCGTGTAGCAGTCGAGGTCGACCTGCAGACGTTCGCTGAACCCGCGCATCGTCTGCAGGATGTACTCGCGCGCGGCCCGGACGCCCCAGTCGGGCCGATCGGAGAGCGACAGCGAGTGGCGGGTCTCGAGGTCGGTGAGGGCTTCGAGATACTCCGACAGGCGCTCCGGCGAGATCTGGTTGAGCGCGGAGCGGATCTGCGGGTCGAGCCGCGCACTCTGGGCGGCAGACGAGGCCGGGAAGACAGCGCACAGGGCGAGTACGGCCCCCAGCCGGAGGAGCGGGCGGGTCGCGGCACGGGCGTTCGGGTGCATGGCAGGCCTGGTCGTTCGGGAACCGAGGGCATGCATCCTAGCGGCCGGGCGCGTCGGCGGCCAAAGGCGGCGTGCCCCGGCGATCGATCGACGTCCGACCCGGGAGGGGCCCCGTGTCGTGCTGTGCTCCGGGACCGCGGGCGCACGACCGCGGCCTCCCGGGGATCGGGCCCTCCCGCAGCCGCCGTTCGGCACAATAATCTTGCATTCGCTTCCGGTGGGCGCACAGATTGGGGGCGTCATCCGCGCGTACTCGCGCGGTCGTCCCTCTCCACGCTGGCGCCCATGGGCGGATCCCCGTCTCCCGGCCGTCTCCTCATCCTGGCAGGCGACCCCGAACAAGCCCGCACGGCCGCGGGCGTGGCGAGCGAGGCGGGCCTCGAACCGGAGATCGCGGCCGACCTGACCGGCCTCCTGGGCCTGCTGGGCCGGGGCCCGGCCGCGGTCACGCTGGTCTCGCTGGCGGCTCCCGGCATGGAGGAGCCCCTGGTCCGACGGCTCGGCGGCGAGCCCCGCACGGGGGGCCTGGTGCTGTCCGCCCCCGGCATCACCCTCGACCGCGCGCTGCTGGCCGAGGAGGTGGGGGCCCTCGCGCTGCTGCGCGAGCCCCTCGAGGCCGAGCCTTTCGCCGAGCGACTGCGCGCGGTCGTCGACGAGGGGACGCAGGTGGTGGTGCCGCCGGCCGGAGGCGGCGACCCCGATCGGCCGCGCCTGCTGGGGAGTGGCCCGGCCATGGCCACGGTCTTCGAGGGGATCGCGCGGGTGGCGCGCACCCCCAGCACGGTGCTGATCACGGGCGAGTCGGGGACGGGGAAGGAGGTGGTGGCGCAGGCGCTGCACTGGGCCAGCGACCGTCGCGCCCGGCCCTTCGTGGCCGTCAACTGCGCGGCCATCCCCGAGCACCTGCTCGAGTCGGAGCTGTTCGGTCACGAGCGCGGCGCCTTCACCGGAGCCGTGGCCAGCCGCACCGGCCGCTTCGAGCGGGCCCAGGGCGGCACCCTCTTCCTGGACGAGATCGGCGACATGAGCCTGGTCCTCCAGGCCAAGATCCTCCGCGTGCTGGAGGAGCGCCGCCTGGAGCGCGTCGGCGGCGAGCGAGCGCTGGATCTCGACGTGCGCCTGGTCGCCGCCACCCACCAGCCGCTCCGGGAGCGGACGAGGGAGGGACGCTTCCGCGAAGACCTCTTCTATCGCCTCGCCGTCGTGGAGCTGGCCCTGCCTCCCCTGCGGGAGCGGGGGGACGACCTGCGCGAGCTCACGCTGCACTTCCTCGGCATCTTCGGGGAGCGCTACGGCCGGCCCGTCCAGGGCATCACCGAGCAGGCGCTGGAGCGCCTGGCCGCCCACACGTGGCCCGGCAACGTCCGCGAGCTGCGCAACGTCCTGGACCGCGCCGTCTTGATGGCGAGCGATGGCGTCGTGCGCGCCGGGGACCTGCGCCTGGGCGCCGGGGCACCCACCGCCGCTCCGCGCTCCGGACCGGAAGCCGGGGCCTATCCGGTCAGCCTGTCGCTCGCGGAGGTCGAGGCCGAACACATCCGCCGGGTCCTGGATTCCGTGGGCGGCCACATGGGTCGGGCCGCCGAGGGGCTGGGCATCCACCGCAACACGCTCACCCGCAAGGTCCAGGAGTACGGGCTCCAACCCCGGGGAGAGCAGGCATGACGGCGACCGCGGCGGACCCGCCCCGCGCCCCGGCGAGCCCGTCCATCGGCCCGAGCGAGGCGGGATCCGGGCCGCGACGCGCACGCCCAGGAATGGTGCAACCGCCGTCGCCTCGCCCAGGATCGAGGCAGGCGAGGCCGCCGGAGGCCGGCTCCCCATCGCCCACGAAGGGCGCCGTTCCGCCGCTTCCGACCCGGGAAGGGCCGGTCGGGCGGCGCGCACGGTCCCTGCTCCTGCTCCCGGTCCGAACCCCCCTCCCGGATGGACCGGACCGGGACCCCGACCCGAGATGACCCCGCTCAAGATCGACGACGTCATGCGCGTGCTGCCCGCCCTGGACGAGCTCGAGCCCGTCCTCGACCTGCTGCGCGCCCGCTCGGTGCCCGATCCCCTGCAGCGCTGGAGCGCCTCCGGGGAGCTGGGCACGGACGCCGGGCGGCACGTGGCCGCAGGTGCGCTCGCGGACGGCGCCGCCCAGCTCGCCCGGGCTCGCGCCGAGGAGCTGCGCGCCCTCTACGGGCTCGTCGCGGACGGCCTGGCCGCGCTGGAGCGCTCCGACGTCACCGGCTGCGGAGATGCCTTCCTGGAGGCGGCGCGGCTCGAGGAGACCGCCGGCCGGGCGGGACGCGCGGCCGCGTGGGCGCGGGCCGCCTGGCTGGTCACCCGGGACGCGCCGGACCGCTCCACGGCGGGCCGCGCGCTGCGCCGGTGGGCCCGCGCGGTCCGCACCACCGGCGACCTCGAGGAAGCGCGGCGCCTGTACCGCGAGGCGCTGGACATCTCCCTCGCGATCGATGACGCCCGCGGTGCGGCGGAAGCGCGGATCGGAGAGGGCAACGTGCTCGAACAGCAGGGACGCTGGGATGCGGCCGAGCGCATCTATCGCGAGGCGCTTTCCCAGCTCGGGGAATCCGGGCCGCCGGCGCCCGAACGCTGGCACGCGCTGCTCAACCTGCACATCGTGCTGCGCTCACGCGGGGCCGTGGAGGAGAGCCTGCCGCTCCTGGACGCGGCCACCGACGTGGCCGAGCGCATCGGCGACACGTCGGCCGCTTCGTTCCTGGGGAATGCGCGCGGCCAGCTGGCTGCGGTGCAGGGGCGCAGTGCCGACGCCGAGGCGCAGTTCCGCGACGCCGTGGCCGCTGCGGGTCACCCCGCGGCACGCGTCACCATCCGCCTGAACCTGGCCGAAGCCCTGCTGGCGCAGGGGCGGGCGCTGGACGCCGCGGAGGAAGCCCGGCACGCCGAGCGGGAGGCGCTCGCGACCGGACTCGCCGCCAAGCTCCCCGAAGTGTACCGGCTGCTGGGGCGGATCGCGGCCAGTCGAGGCCATGGCGACGCGTTCGTGCTCTTCGAGCACGCGCTGGAGCTCATCCGCGAGCGCCGGCTCCCGGCGTTGGAGGAGGCGCACACCCTCCAGGCCTACGCGGAGGCAGAGCAGGCCCGCGGCGAAGAGGCCGCGGCCGCCCAGCTCCTGGAAACCGCACGTGCCCTCTACCGCAGCGTGGGCATCGAAGCCCTGCGGCAGCCGTGGGTGGATGTCTATGACGGCGCCCCGTCCGCCCCTCTCCCCGAACGAGACGAGCCATGATGCATCGACGACGACACCGGACGCACCGCACGCATACGGCGGGTACGCTGCTCCTGGCCGGGGGCCTGCTCGCCAGCCTCCTGGCGTTCGTGGCGGGGTGCGGGGGCAACCTGACGGCGGGCGGGCTGTCCGGTCAGGCGGATGTCGCGTTCTCGGGCGACGCAGCCGGCACGGGCGGAGCGGACGCGCGCGTCCCGCTGGTCCGGGCTGCCGAGCGCAGCGGGCGCGACAACGACCCCGAAGGCGAGATCAAGCTGGAGTTCCTGCTCTTCCTCGAGGCGGCGGACGGCAGCAGCGTCCCGCTCTCCGACACCCTCATCGAGGTCGAGCTGGACGTGGAAGGCGACATCGAGGCGGACGCGGTCAGCCGTCAGGTACCGGCCACCCGCTACACCGGGCTGCGGATCGTCTTCGACGAGATCGAGGTGGAGATCGACGCGGGCCTGGTCATCGACGGCGTGCCGATCCTGGGCGCCGTGGACGTCGAGATCGAGGGGTCGTTGCCGGTGATCAAGCCGCTGGACCTCGAGGTGGACGCGGATCAGCGCGTGGCACTCCTGGTGGACCTCAACGCGGCGACGTGGCTGGAGGCCGTGGATCCGGACACCCATGTCGTGGACCCCGCCGTCTTCGCGAACGCCATCGGGGTCGTGGTGCGGTAGGCGGACCCGACCCGGCCCCTCCGTGGGGCGGTCCCGGTCGTCGACCCCCAGGGCGTGCACCACTTCGGTGCACGCCCTTTTTCGCATGCACTGGTTGAGTGTGACCCAGGGTGCACGAGCGGAGCCGGTCCCCTCGCCGCACCTCCGTAAATGAAAGTCCAACATAGACTTACGGGCGAAGGGAGACACCCGGCATCTTCGGCATCCCCGTTGCCTTTCCCTCCGGCGCACCACCGAAGCGACGCACTCCTTTCAAACGTCGGATGGACTCTGCCATGACCAGCGCACACCGCCGCCGGGCGCTCATCCCCGGCCTGCTCCTCACCTCCCTCCTGGCGCTCGCCGCCTGTGACGGGGACCCCACGGCGCCTCCTCTTGCTCCCACGGTCATCCAGGGCCAGCTCCAGGCCGCCGCCGCCGTGGGCGCCGGCGGGACGGGCATGGACGGGTACCTCGTCAGCGTGGAAGGCGGCGCCTCCGCCGACACCACCGACGCGAGTGGCACCTTCCGCGTGGAGGCCACGTCCGACGACGGCCGCGTACGGCTGCGCTTCCGGAAGGGCTCCACGGACGTGTCCATCCAGCTCGAGGGGGTCGAGCCCGGCACCGTCCTGACCATCACCGTGAACGTGAGCGGTTCCAGCGCGGTGCTGACGGGCTCGGGCTCGTCGCGCACGGTGGAGTTCGACGGCATCGGACGGCTCCTCGCGGTGGACGGTCAGGCGCCGGCGCGCACGCTGCGCGTGCACCTGGACCGCGACGACGACGATGACGACCTGACCGACGTCGACCTCGAGATCGTCGAAGGCCAGACCACGATCCACGTACTCGGCGACCTGGTGACGTTCGACCGCATCGTGGAGGCGTTGGGCGCGGGCGTGCGCGTGGAGATGGAGGGCCGTGCCAGCCGTCGTGAGGATGGGACCTGGCAGGCGGTGAGCCTGAAGGCGGAGACGGACTCCGACGACGACGGCAACGACGACAGCGGGAAGGGCAAGGACGACAACCCGGGCGTGGGCCAGGAGTACGACGGCGACGCCCGCCTGATCTCCGTGACGGGGACGGCCCCGGAGCGGGTGCTGCGCCTGGAGGCGAACGACAAGGGCCGCATCTGGATCGTCGACGTGCGCGAGACCGGCACCACCATCGCCCAGGACGGAGACCTGAGAACCTTCCAGCGGATCGTGGACGCGCTGACGGCAGGCCGTCCGGTGAAGGTGGAGGGGCGCGCCACGCAGCAGCAGGACGGGACGTGGATGGCGTCGACCCTCAAGGCCGAGACGGACGACTGATCCGGCCGGGGTGCCCGCAGGTCGGGGCGGCTTCCCGCTGGGGGGAGCCGCCCCATCGGCATCTCAGCGGGTGCCCGTCTCCACCCACCAGCGCGCGACGTCCACCCATTCCCCGCGCGCGTCCATCCTCACGCCCCGCACGCGCCGGCGCACGCCGTCCAGGCGGTCGGGATAGTACAGGAACAGGAACGGCTGCTCCTCTCCGATCGCGGCCTGATAGTCCCGCCAGAGCGGCTCGGTCGCGGCGCGGTCTCCCGTCGCCGCGAGCCGCACGAGCAGCGAATCGACCCGCGCGGAGCGCAGCCCCGCGAATCCGTACGGTTGGTCGGCGCGGCTGGAGTGGAAGAGGTCGGTGTCGTCGACCTTGAACTCGCTCACCCAGGAAAGCAGCACACCGTCGAAGTCCCGACGGCCCGGATCCGTCACCGCGCCGATCATGCTGGCCCATTCCAGGATGCGCACGGAGACGTCCACGCCGAGCTCACGCCATTGCGCCTGGAGGATGGTGGCCGCGCGCTCGAGGCGGGGGTTCCCCTGGTTCGACTGCAGCGTGAGCGCCAGCGCCACCCCGTCCGCATTCTCACGCACTCCGTCGCCGTCCCGGTCCCGCCACCCCGCTTCCTCCAGCAGGCGGCGGGCCTCGTCCGGCGCGTACGGGACGCGACCCGCCTCCGGTGCGAACGCCCAGTGGAAGGGAGGCACCGTGCCATGGGCTACGGAGCCGAACCCGTCCAGCAGCGCGTCCACGAGCGCGTCGCGGTCGCTTCCCAGCGCGAGCGCCCGCCGGACACGGACGTCGGCGAGCTGCGGCCGGCGCGTGTTCCAGGCGACGAAGGTCACGTTGCGGAACGGGAAGCGCTGCAGCTCCAACGCCGGGTCGGCCGCAATGACCCTGGCCTGCTCGGTCTGCGGGGCGATGTAGACGTCCACGTCCCCGGACGTCAGCTCGAGCAGGAGCGTGTTCTCGTCGGGTATGATGCGGTAGACGTACTCCTCCAGCAGCGGCGGGCCGCCCAACGCGGCGGGAAAGGCCGGATTGGCCTGGAAGACCCAGCGCTCCTGCTCCACGTGTTCGCGGAACACGAAGGGGCCGTTGCCGACCGGGCACCGGGTGCCCCACGGATGCGTACGCAGCTCCGCGGGCGCCACGTCCGCCAGGAGGTGCTCGGGCAGGATGGCCACCGTCCTCCACGGATCCAGGAACTCCGCGTGCGGCCGCAGATGGAGGCGCACCGTACGCGCATCGATGATCTCCACCCCGTCGGGCCCGCGCTCGTAGTGATCCCAGTAGGCAGCGTTGGGAAACTCGGTGGCCGGGTCCGTGAGCACGCGCCACGTGAAGGCCACGTCCGCCGCATCGGTGATCTCCCCATCGTGCCAGGGGACGTCGTCGCGCAGCCGGAACTCGATCCACGTGGTGTCGGGCGCGATCGTCCAGGATTCGGCCAGGCGAGGCACGGGCTGGAGCGCCTCGTCGTAGGCCAGCAGGGTCATCCCGCCCACGAACTGCTGGTGCTGGACCGCCACGTAGTCCGACGCGCGGCTCGGATCGAGCCCCCCGGGCAGCTCGGCGATGCCCCCCACCACCACCCGACCGCCGCGACGCGGATCGGCAGGGGGGCCGGGTGCCGCGGCCAGGAAGGACTCGACGGCCGGCAGGACACGTGCGCAGAACGGGTCGGCGGGGGTGCCCGAACGCGAAGCGCCGTCCCCGCACGCCGCCAGGGCCGCCGCGGCGAGCGCAGTCAGGCCGCAGCGCCCGAGCGCACCGGGGGCGGAGGGCCCGAGCGGCAGGCGCGCAGGGGCGGGCGCACCGGGGGCGGAGGGCCCGAGCGGCAGGCGCGCAGGGGCGGGCGCACGGGCGGCCCCGGGCCGGGAGTGCCGGTCCTGCGGTGGGATCGTCCGGGGGCGGCGAGGGAGCGGGCGCATGCTCCGTGTGGGCTGCGGGGGACCGAGGCGTCGGATCACGACGGTATCGCCCCGACGGCGCCCGGCCAACGTCCCGGGCGGGACCGACCCGGACGGAAGCCCCCCGTGAATCCGCCCGCCCCCCGCGCCCGTAGGCCCGGGGGACGCACGCGCTTCCCGTCCCGGCGCCCCCACGAGGCGTCCGGAGCCACGGGCCTTTCGACCTCGCACCCCGAGCGATCCACCCATGGGCGACCTGCTCCGCGACCTCCGCTTCAGCGTCCGCATGCTGACCAAGAGCCCGGTCTTCACCCTGGCCGCGGTGGTGACGCTGGCGCTGGGGATCGGGCTGAACGCGGCCACCTTCTCGGCCGTGCGCGGCATCATGCTGCGGCCGTTGGGAGGCACGGACCATCCCGAGGAGCTGGTGCAGCTCTACCGCAAGTGGCCGGGGATGGACTACGGCTCCACGTCGGTGCCGCACTTCCAGGACCTGCGCGACCGCACGGGCGGGGTCTTCAGCAACGTGGCCGCCTGGGGGTTCGTGCAGAGCGCCCTGTCCGTGGACGGCCGCCCCGAGCGGCTCATGGGGCTCATGGTCAGCGCCAACTTCTTCCAGACGCTGGGCGCGGAGATGCAGCTGGGCCGGGCCTTCATCCCGGGCACGGAGGATACGGGGCCGGGCGCGCATCCCGTGATCGTGCTGGGACACACGTTCTGGCAGTCCCGCTTCGGCGGCGACCCGGCCATCGTGGGCCGCACGCTGGAGATCAACGGCCATCCCTTCGAGGTGGTCGGCGTCGCCAACCCGGAGTTCCGGGGGCCGGCCACGTTCGCCAACATGCCGTTCTACGCGCCCCTCATGATGCAGCGCGAGCTGAACCCCGGCTTCGACATGCTGCAGGCGCGCGGGAGCAACAGCCTGAACGTGGTCGCGCGGCTGCGCCCGGGCGTGTCACTGGAACAGGCCGAGCAGCGCCTGGCGGCCTTCCTCGGTGAGATGCGCGACGAGCTGCCGGGTGACTACGAGGAGCAGCTCGGCACCAGCGTGGTCTGGCAGAACGAGGCCGGATTCCACCCCACGGTGCGCGACGCGCAGTTCGGTCTCTCCAAGGTGATCCTCGCGGTGGTGGCCCTGCTGCTCCTGATCGCGTGCGTCAACGTGGCCAACCTGTTCCTGGCCCGCGCGCAGGATCGGCGCAAGGAGATGGGCATCCGTCTGAGCCTGGGCGCCGGCCGGTGGCATATCGTACGGCAACTGTTGACCGAGAGCCTCCTGTTCGGGCTGCTGGGCGGCGTCGCCGGTCTGGGCCTGGCGGCCGTGGCCCTGCACTTCCTGGGCGACATCCGGCCTCCCATGGACGGGCCCTGGGACTTCAATCTCGGCATGGACCGCACGGTGCTGCTGTTCACGTTCGGCATTGCGATGGCGTCCGGCCTGATCTTCGGTCTCGCGCCCGCGCTGCAGTCCGCCAACCCCCACCTTTCGGTGGCCGTGAAGGGCGAATCGGCCGCCCGCCCGGGCAAGTCGCGCGCGAGCCGCGCCCTGGTGGTGGTGCAGATGGCGCTTTCGCTGCTGCTCCTCATCAGCTCCGGCCTCTTCCTGCGCAGCCTGCAGCGCGCGTCGGAGATCGATCCCGGGATCGCCGAGCCGCAGAACCTGGTGACGGCGTCGCTCGATCCCGCGCTGCTGTCGTACGGGCCCGAGCAGTCGCGCGCGCTCTTCGACCGGTTGCTGGGCGAGCTGCGCGCCGAGCCCGGGATCACCGCGGCCGGCATGACCGATGCGCTGCCCCTCGGCCTGGACGGGTCGGACCGGAGCGTGGAGGTCCCCGGGTACGAGTTCGCCGAAGGGGAGCTCCGGAGCCTCATGACCGCGATCGTGTCGGAGGGCTACCTGGAGGCCGCGGGCGTGCGTCTGGTCGAGGGGCGTACGTTCGAGCAGCGCGACGACGAAGCCGGTGCGCCCGTCATCATCGTCAACGAGGCGTTCCGCAACCGCTTCTGGCCCGGGGAGTCGGGGCTGGGCAAGACCGTGCGCACCGCCGGCGAGGACCGCACCGTGGTGGGCATCGTCGAGACCGGGAAGTACCGCAGCCTGGGCGAAGACCCCACCGAGTTCATGTTCCTGCCCCAGCGCGAGCTGTTCCGCTCCAACATGAGCGTCGTGGTCCGCACCACCGGCGATCCCAACGCGGCGCTGGGCCGCCTGCGGGACATCGTGCGGGGGCTCGATCCAGACCTGCCGCTCTACGACCTGCGCACGCTGCAGGACCACATGGGCATCGCGCTGATGCCCGCCCGTCTGGGCGGGTCCGTGCTGGGGCTGTTCGGGCTGCTGGGCCTCACGCTGGCGGCGGTGGGCATCTACGGCGTGATGGCCTATTCGGTGTCCCAGCGCCGGCGCGAGATCGGCATCCGCATGGCGCTGGGCGCCCGGCGCGGCACCGTGGTGGCCATGGTCATGCGCGAAGGCCTCCGCCTGGTGCTGGTGGGGTCCGTCCTGGGGCTGGTGGGCGCGTTCTTCGCCAGCCGGGCCGTGGCCGGGCTGCTCTACGGGAGCGGAGGCCTGGACGTGGTGGCCTTCGTGGGCGTCCCGACCGTGCTGATCGGGGTGGCCGCGCTGGCGGTGCTGCTCCCGGCCCGCCGGGCCGCGGGGGTGCAGCCCGTGCGGGCGCTGCGGTCCGAGTAGGGGACGGGTCGGGGGTCGCGGATCCGGGTAGGCGGGGCGGGGGTTTCGCGGATTCCCAGGCGGGGCGGGCGTCCTCGGGTCCGCGGCCTCCCCACCGCCCGCCGCGCCCGGCTGTCCTCGCTGGTAGACGCCCGCTGTCCCCGTCCGGGGGCTCCGGCGGGCGGAAACGCTGGATTTGCGCCGGTTTGCGCCGGTCCGGACCTTGCGCATCCACAGGGTGTCGAACCTTGCAGGGAGGCGCCGTGAAGACCTGGACCCGTATCCGCATCCGCTCGCTCGCCGCTACGGCGGCCCTGCCTGCGCTCCTGGCCGCCGCGCCCGTCGCCGGCCAGACGCCCGACGGGTTCCTGTTCGGCTCCCCGCACGGCTCGGTGGCGTTCCGCATCGGCTACGCCGCCCCCATGGCGGGCAGCCAGGTCTTCGACTTCGTCCGCGACGAGTTGACGTTGGAGACGAGCGACTTCCGCGGGCCGTCCCTGGGCGGCGAGATCGCGGTGCACGTGACCGACCGCGTGGACGTCGGGGTGGACTTCTCCTACAGCAACACGGAGACGCGGTCGGAATTCCGCGACTGGACGGACACGAACGATCTCCCCATCGAGCAGGTGACGCAGTTCCAGCGCATGCCGCTCGCGGCCACGATCCGCTACCACCTGATGGATCGGGGCCGGCGCATCTCCTCGCTGGCGTGGGTTCCTGCCACCTGGAACGCGTACGTGGGCGCCGGCGCGGGCGTGACCTGGTACCATTTCGAGCAGGTGGGCGACTTCGTCGATTTCGACACGCTCGACATCTTCGGGGACCGCTTCGTCTCGGACGGCACGGCCACCTCGGTGCACGCGCTGGCCGGCCTGGACTACACGCTGACCCCCCGGGTGGTGCTGAACGGCGAGGCCCGCTATCAGTACGCCAAGGGCGACATGGGGCCCGACTTCCTGGGCTTCGACAAGCTGGACCTCTCGGGCATGCAGGCCACCGTCGGTCTGCGCTTCCGCTTCTAGAGACCTCGACCCCGTCGAGAGGGACGACTGACATGACAACCCTGAATCGGATCGGCTGGACCGGTGGAGGCCTGCTGGCGCTCGCCCTGTCCGCCGGCGCGTCCCCCGCTCTCGCGCAGGACGGCTCCGCTCGGTGGGTGGCCTTCACCGGCTGCTGGCAGCCGTTGGAGCAGCGCGCCGAGGAGCAGCCCTCGCTGGTCTGCGTCGTGCCGACCGGCGACGGCGTCGAGCTGCGCAGCATCACGGAGGGCGAGGTGACCGCCACGCAGACGCTGATCGCCGACGGGCGCGCGCGCACCATCCGTGACGAGGGCTGCGAGACGGTCGAGACGTACGCCTTCCCCACCAGCGGCCACTGGGTGACATCGACCTCGCGCTACACGTGCGAGGGCGGCACGGAGGGCAGCGCCAACGGGCTGCTGGCCATGGTGAGCCCCTTCGAATGGATCCACGTACAGGTGGTGCGCGACGGCGGCGATCCCCTGACGGCCGTGATGCGCTACGAGCTGGTGGACGCCGAGACCGCGGCCGCCGCCGGATACGGCTCGCTGACGGGGGACCGGGAGCGGGCGGTGCGCATGGCGCGGATCTCCGCCTCCCAGCCGCTGGACGTGAACGACGTGATCGCCGCGAGCGGCACCGTGGATCCGGCTGCGCTGACGGCCTGGATCGTCGAGAGCGGCAACGGCTTCGAGCTGGACGGCGACGCCCTGGTCCGCCTGGCGGACGCGGGCATCGAGGAGGAGGTCATCGACATGGTGGTGGCCACCAGCTACCCCGAGCGCTTCTCGGTCGCGACCGGCCCGCGGGGCGATCGTTCCGCCGAGGCCATCCCCAGCCAGGGCGACCGCTACGATCGGCGGGGCCGCGGCCCCTACGCGGGCATGCTGGGCTTCGGCTGGGGCCCGTTCGGGTACTGGTCGCCGCTGTCCTACTACCGCGGCCTCTACGGCTACGGGTACGGGGGCTACGGCGGCTTCGGCTACGGCGGGTACGGCTACTGGGGCTACCGGCCCACGGTGGTCGTGGTGCAGCCCCAGGGGTCGGCCCCCCACGGCCGCGTGATCCGTGGACGGGGGTACAGCCGCGGGAGCAGCGGCTCGTCCGGTGGTGGCGGGGACTTCCGGCGCTCCGGCGGCAGCGGCAGCAGCACGGCCGCCCCGCCGAGCTCCGGGTCGGGCACCCGTACGGACACGCAGCGCAAGGCCAAGCCGCGCGGCGGGCGCTGAGCCCCGCGGGGCCCGCCCCGCCTGCGCTCGAACCCCCGGATCCCCCGGTGGCCCCTCGGGTCACCGGGGGTTTCGCATAGGGGCCCGAGGGCCTTAGTTGGATCCATGCGCCGTTGGCTGCTCTATGGGCTCCTGTCCGTCGTGGGGCTGGCTCTCCTGGCCATCGGGGTGGGGTTCCTCCTCCCCGTGGACCACCAGGCCGTGAGCCGGGCCGACTTCACCCAACCGGATTCCGCCGTATGGGCGGCGGTTCGCGACATGGGCCGCTATCCCGAATGGTGGTCCGACCTGGAGTCGGCCGAGCGGGCCGGAGCGGGCGGGGGCGCCGCCGTCGTCGGGGAGGCCGACCCGGCCCTGGCCGGGCTCGAGACCTGGGTGCAGTCGGGGCCCCGGGTGGGCACGCTGATGATCCATATCGAGGAGGACGATCCGCCCCGTCGGCTCGTCACCCGCATCGGGGAGGGTCTGCCGTTCGGGGGGCGGTGGATCTACGAGGTGGAGCCGGCACCGGGCGGCAGCCGTCTGACCATCACCGAGGCCGGGGAGATCTACAACCCGGTCTTCCGCGTGGTCTCCCGGTTCCTCCTGGGCTACCACGGCACCATGGACTCCTACCTTCGCGACCTGGGCCGTCACTTCGGCCAGGAGGTGGTACCGGAGCACGTGGTGGCCGCGGGCGGCTGAACGAAGAAGAGGCGCCGTCCGCTCACGCGGACGACGCCTCCCTCTGCTTCTTGCCCTACCCCGCGGTCCCCGCGGCCGGGGGCGTGCCCCCCGCATCCGCGCGACCGCTTCGGGTCGGCTCCCTCAGCGCCCCTCGCCCAGGGCCCGCACCACCCCGGAAAGGGTGCGGATCTTGGCCGCCGCGGGCGAGCGGCCCGCATCGGCGTCCAGGATGGCGGCGAGCTCGTTCAGCGTGCTGCGCCGTGCCCCGCCCGAGGCCTGCTCGGCCTGGGTCAGCATGCCGCGCGCCTGCTCCACCCGCTGGCCCGACAGGCCGCGCGAGCGCTCGAGCTGATCCAGGTAGGCACGCGCCAGCACGAACGTGTTGGGCCACACGTAGCGCGGCTGGCCCTGCGAGTTCAGGTGGTCGAGCACGACGGTGTTGGCCGCATCGATCTCGTTCTGCGTCAGCGCCGGGCTGGGCACGAGCTCGAAGATGTCCAGGCCACGCGCGATCTCGGAGTTCACGATCATGCCGTTGTACCAGTAGACCGACCAGCTCCCGCCCATGTTCATCTGGTTGGGATCGACCGGACCGCGATCGTGGAAGGCGATCTCCACCGGGTTCATCGGATCCGTCCAGTCGAAGATCGAGATGCCGCCCTGGTACCAGCCCTGCACCATCACGTCGCGCCCCGGGATCGGGATCAGCGAGCCGTTGTGGGCCACGCAGTTCTCGAGCGGGGTCTGCGGCGCGGGCAGCTTGTAGTACGTCTGGAAGTCCATGTCCTCACCGTCGATGGTGAAGATGGCGTTCGCGCCCCACGCGCGCGGATCCGTGGGCCGGCACTTGGGCGCGCCCCCACCGCCCCACTCGTCGGTGAACAGGATCTTGGAGCCGTCGTTGTTGAACGTGGCGGAGTGCCAGTAGCTGAAGTTGGAATCCGCGACCGCGGACAGCCGCTTCGGATCGGTCGGATTGCGGATGTCGAGCAGCAGGCCGTAGCCCTCACACGCCCCGCCGGCGAGGCCGATCTCGGGATACACCGTGATGTCGTGGCACTGCGTGGGCCCGAGGTTGGCGCCCTCGTCGCCGCCGCCGACCATCGCCTCCACGAAGCGCGGCAGGTAGTCGCGCAGCGCCGCCGAGTCCGCCGCCGTGGCCGCGCCGCTGCCGCCGCGCGCCGCCACGATGCTGTCCAGCATCACCTGCGCGTAGCGGTCCGGGAGCACCTGGAACTGGCCGCCGAACTCCAGGATGAAGGCGCCACTGGCGCGGGCCTCCTCGAGCGCGGCCAGGTCGGCCGGCGCCAGACCGTGCTCGGGCGGGGCGACCAGGTCGTTGAAGATGCGCGGCGAGCTCACGATCGCTGCGGCTGCGGGGTTGGCCAGCGGCACGCGGATCACCTCGATGCGGAACAGCGCGGAGTTCGGATCCTCGCTCGGCAACGCGCTCGAGCAGCCGGGCAGCTCCTCCTCCGGCCGGACCGGAGCGGAGCCGGACACGTAGATGTAGACGTTGTCGCGATCGTTCGGATCCTCGAGCACCGTGTGCGTGTGCGAGCCCCGGCAGGTCTGTACGTTGGCGACATACTCGGGATTGCGGATGTCGCTGATGTCGAAGATGCGGATGCCGCGCAGACGGTCATGGCTCACCGCCTGGTTCACCCCCTCCGTGCCGCAATCGAGACGTCCTCCCAGCCCTTCGCCCGATACGAACAGCAGGTTCTGGTAGACGGAGACGTCGCTCTGCGAGGCCGGGCACACATGGGTCACCACGGACGTGGGACGCTGGGGGTTGGAGATGTCCCAGACCTGCACGCCGTTGTAGTTGCCCTGGAAGACGTAGTTGTCCTTGAATGCCAGGTCGGAGTTCGTGATGCCCACGAACTCCTCCGGCGGCGGCGTGGTGGACACCTTCCGCAGGTTCCAGATGGCCTCGCCCGCATCGAACAGGCCCGGCCGGAGGCCGACGCGCGGGTCGGGGCTCGGCGGCGTGATCTGCAGCGGCCGAAGCTCGCCGGAGGGCGCCATGGCGCCGGAGGCGGAGCCCGTGTCGGAGGAGCCGGACGCGCAGCCGCCGACCGCGGCCAGGCCGGCGGTCAGGGCGAGCAGCCCGGTGGAGCGCAGGAAGGAGCGCGGAGGGAAGTCAGATCGCATGTGCGGGTTCCTCGGGTCGTGTAGGGTCCGAATCAAGAGCCGGTGCCGGTCATCGCGTCCAGCATGCGCTGCATGCGCGCGACCTCGGTGGTCTGATCCACCTGGATGTCGGAAGCCAGCTTGAAGACGAAGTCGTCCTGGGCCGCCCCGTCCTGTTCGAACAGGTCGTGCACCATGGTGATGGCTCCCTTGTGGTGCTGGATCATGTACGTCAGGAACAATCGATCGAACGCGGAGCCGCGCGCCTGCTCCAGCTCGTCCAGCTGCGCCTGGCTCAGCATCCCGGGCATCATCGCGTGGTCGCCATGCATGCCCTGCATGTCGTGCCCGCCGGCGTCCGCCATGCGGCCGCTCGGATCGACCTGGGGGACCGGCTGCTCACGCTCACCGAGCCAACGCTGCATCAGTCCGATCTCGTCCTTCTGCGCGTTGATGATGCGCGCGGCCAGGGTCTGCACCGATTCGTTGGCGCCGTTGACGGGCGCCCAGGCCGACATGACGAGCGCCTGCGCGTGGTGGCCGATCATGCCGGTCATGAACGCCACGTCCGCCGGGTGGACGGACAGACGGGTGCTGTCCATGCGCGCCTGGTACAGGGCCTCGAGCTCGGCCAGGGAGCCGCTCCCGGCGCCCGGCGGGGGTGCGCCTGCGCTCCGGCAGCCGGCGAGCGTGAAGGCCCCCAGCAGCAGGGCAGCGGCGGTGCGTCCTCGCGGAGACATGTCCATGGGTCCAGCGATCCTGGAAGAGCGGGAGTGGAGCGCAGTATACCCCGGAAGCCGCGTCCGGGTCACCGGGTCGGGGCGGGAGGTCTAGTGGGATGGGACGGATCGACCGGGGCCGGGTGCGCCGCCGACCCCTCTACCTACGCCGCCCCGCGCCCCGGGCTACCGGAAACGAGAGGGGACCCGGGTCCGTATCGACGCCACGGGCCGCGCCCATCGCGACGCAGGGGCGTAGTGCGCATTCCTGGTTCGCGTTCCCAGCACCGGAGCCCACGATATGCGTCCCGTCCCATGCAGGCCTCGACTGCCGGCCCTCGTGATCCTGGCCGGTGCGGCCGCCTGCGGCCCTTCCGCCTGCGGCCCCGCGCCCGACGCCTCGGCCGGCGTCGCGGCCACGCCCACCCTCTTCGACCGACTCGCGGGGTCGTGGGAGGGCGAGGGCACGTTGCTCGGACGTCCGGGCCGCTTCCACATGCGCTGGACCCGTCTCGCGGACGGCCGCTGGGCGCGGCTGGAGTTCCGCAACGGGTTCGTGGGTCCCGATGGAGCGACCACACCGATCCTGGAGGCGGTGGCCTTCTATCCGATCCGGGGCGCGCCGGGGGAGGACGCCACCGCGGGAGATGCGGAGCCGAGGGTCGGCCCTGCCCCTCACGGCGGCACGTCCGGGCCGCCCGCCGACGGCTGGTGGTTCGACTCCCGGGGCGAGCGCCTGCTGCTGGGGATCTCGGTCGAGGAAGACCTGCTGCGCGTGGACTGGACGGCCTCCTCGGAGCAGGGGCGCACGGTGTACCGCCCCGGGAACGGGCGGGTCGAGGTCGCCGACTCCGTCTGGCGCGACGGAGCTCTCGCCGAGTTCGCGCGAGCCACGTACGTGGCGGCCCCAGACGCGGGAGTCGTAGAGGAGTCCCTCTGGATCCCGACGGAGGATGGACTGCGGATGCGCGCCCGCGCCGTGGGGACGGGCCCGGAGACGTGGGTGGTCCCCATGGACGTCTTCCTGAAGGACGCCCTGGGTCCGCTGGCGCGCGGACGCCGCCTCGTGTTCTACGACCCACTGGGGCGGGGCGCGTCCGACGCGATTCCGTTGGAGCGTCTCTCCGAGGATCGTCAGCTGCGCGACCTGGAGGCGCTGCGGCGACACCTGGGGCTCGAGCGGATGGGGCTGATCGGGTGGTCGGGACCGGGGAAGCTGGTGGCGCGCTACGCCATCGAGCACCCGGAGCGCGTGAGCGGCCTCCTGCTGATCTCGCCGGTGGGCCCGGCGTCGAGCGCCTACCCGCTGGAGGACGGGATCCCCTCGCGGGACGACAAGCTGGACGGCGCAGCCTACGAGCAACTCCAGGCCGAACGCGCCGCCGGTGCGTTCGCGGGGGATACGGCCGCCGCCTGTCGTGCCGAGAACGGACTGCTGTACGCCGCCAGCCTCGCGGACGGCGCGCTGTCCGCCCTGGTTCCCGACGTCTGCGTGCACCCCAACGAGTGGCCGGAGCGCTTGTACCCCTGGTTCGGCGCCCTGCTGGACTCGTTCGGCACGTTCGATCATGGACCGGCGTTCCGGGCCTCCCCGGTGCGTACCCTGGTGATCCACGGCCGCGAGGACGGCATCCCGCTGGCCGGCGGGCGCGCCTGGGTGGCCGGAGCCCGCGATGCTCGCCTCCTGGTCCTCACGCCGGCCGGGCACTTCCCGTTCCTGGAGATGCCACTGGACTTCACGCAGGCCGCCCGGACGTTCCTGGACGGAGGGTGGCCCGACGCGGCGGAGGCAGTGCCGGGGTCGTAGCGCGTCGGGTACCGCAGGGGTGCCGGTGGGGTACGGGCCGCCGCGCGGCTCGGGCGCAGTGGACGGGCGCAGCGGACGGGCGCGACGCCGGGCGGACGGTCGCGAGGGTCGGGTCGCGCGCCCGGACCGCGCCGCTGCTGTCCGTATCAGTGCGTCGCTTCACCTCGGGAGAACGAGTCGAACGAGGGAGAGGAACGGATGCGCACCGCGGCGCTGCACCAGGGTGGAGGATGGCCATGGGGTTCCTCCTCATGCTCATCGGGTTGGCGAGCACGGCGATGTCCGCATGCGACGGGGACCTGTTCAGCACCAGGGAGTGCGCATGCACTGCGGACTTCCGGATCATCACCGTCACGGTCGTGTGGGACAGCACGGGCGCTCCGGTACCCGGCCTGGAGGTGACCGTCCGGCGCGCACGAGACGGTGTGGTGCTGGAGAGCACCGAGCTGGGGCCTTCAGGCAGGCGTCTACCCGGTCGTGGACACACCAACCCTTCGCCTGCGCCCCAGCGGGGAGGTCGTCCGCTTCGTGGCGAGCAACGGGACCGATGAGGTCGCATCGGACTTCGTGGTGGGGACCGACGGCTGCCGCTGTCATGTGCGCCTCTACAGCGGGCCGGACACGCTGGTGTTCCCGGAGTAGGGCTGGTGCTGCCGGAGCTGGGCGGGCGCGCGTGGGCGGCGCGCGGAGATGTCCAGAGTCGTGTACGCATCAGACGGTGAAATGCAGGAGTGCCTGCAACGCAGGAGTACCCACAAACACGAAGGGCCCGACGGGGTTTCCCCCGCCGGGCCCTTCAAGCTTCAGGTCGTGTTCGTTCGCAACGGAGGCGGAGGGACTCGAACCCCCAAGGGCTTGCGCCCGCCGCATTTCGAGTGCGGTGCCTTACCAGTTAGACTACGCCTCCCCATTCCAGAGGCCGTCCCATCGTGCGGCCTCAGGGCGTGGCGCCGGACGGCTGCGCCGTCCCACACCTTCATGGAATCGCCCGCGCGTTTCAGCGGAAACGTCGGGGCGGCTCCGCGGGACCTTGGCTCGCTGTGCGTTCGGCTCGCGGGGCTCCTGCATCGTTCGCATCGGCCCTCGTCCGCATCGGCGCCCTCCGTCCCATGCAGGGAGCGGGCCGCCCGCCGCGCCGGTCCTGCTCGGGTGCAGACCGGCGCTCGGCTTCCATCCAAGACCACCCACCAAACCTAAATCGGGGCGCCCGGATTCGAACCGGGGACCTCTGCGACCCGAACGCAGCGCTCTACCGGACTGAGCCACGCCCCGAACAGACGTGTGAAGCAGGCCACAGGGGGACTGGGGCCGAGCAAGACGGATGGGGTCTATCGAGACCACGGGAGCGAGCGGCTTGCTTCGCAAGCGCTCCGTTCAGGCCTGGTGTGGTCTATCGAGACCGGTGTCGCGAGCGGCTTGCTTCGCAAGCGCTCGCAGATGCCGCTTCTGGTCTGCGAAGGCACCGGACCTCAGAACCATAGGGTCTGATCATCCGACGGGGTGGGATTGCTGGCCCTGCGGGCCAGCGACCTCGCGTACGTCGTTGAGATCTTCGACCCCATACTTGTGGCGCATCGGGTCGAACCAATGCGCCGGCCCGACCTCGCAGATCCACACGCCCTACGCGATATAGGGCCGAAGGCCCTGAACCCACGCCGATTTCAAACGGACGGGGTGGGATTCGAACCCACGCGGGCGTGAGCCCACACGATTTCCAATCGTGCGCCTTAAGCCACTCGGCCACCCGTCCCGTGCGGCCGTGCCCACCGAATGAACGGGCAGGCGCATGCGTTCGTTGTCGCGATCCTCGCGGCTCTCACCACCGTCGCGACCCAACGGAGGGGGTGGGATTCGAACCCACGAGGTCCTTTCGGACCAACGCCTTAGCAGGGCGCCGCCTTAAGCCACTCGGCCACCCCTCCAAAGTTGCCCCGCTAGGACTCGAACCTAGAGTCTTCCGGTCCAGAGCCGGACGTGTTGCCATTACACCACGGGGCAAGCTTACTGCTTCGCTCGAGGCCACTCGAATTGCTGCGCCGTTCGGCGCTGATGACAGTTCGCGCAGCGGACGTCGCACTTGCGGATCTCTGCGAGCACCTTGTCCCAGGAATAGCCGGCACTCAGCAACGTCGAGATGTTGAAGGACTTGTCCTCCAACCTCCGGTGATCGAACCCGAGCACGTCGGGATCGGATTCTCCACAGTCCACACAAGGATGCTGGACCAGGTACGCCCTGATCCGGTCGAACCCTTCGCTGCGGCGCCGGATGCGTCCGTCATGCGCCCGCTCCCGGGCCTCATCGCGATTCGCGCGGTACCAGGACCGGCACAGATCACGGTGGCACGGCCGGCAGGTGCTGCCGCGCCCATCCGGGCGAGCCCGGTTCCTGGGATACGCATCCAGCGGTTTCGTCTCACCGCAGGACCAACACCGTTTCAAGAAGCCTCCCTCGCGATCCGCATCCCTTCCAGAAGAACGCTGATCCGGATCGCTCCGGGAATGTCCCATTGGGACCAGAGCCACCAGTCGGACTTGAACCGACGACCCCGTCATTACGAGTGACGTGCTCTACCAGCTGAGCTATGGTGGCGACCACAGTGGAGCCGAGGGGGATCGAACCCCTGACCTCTAGAGTGCGATTCTAGCGCTCTCCCAGCTGAGCTACGGCCCCAAAATCCCGCTCTTTCTGCCAATCTGGCCGGGAACCCCGTTTATGCAAGTTCAAGGCCCTGGTTCCACCGTCTGCGAGTGGGCGCAAGAGGACTCGAACCTCTGACCTCCACGATGTCAACGTGGCGCTCTAACCAACTGAGCTATGCGCCCAACATGCGCCCGGGAGGACTTGAACCCCCAACCTCTTGATCCGTAGTCAAGCGCTCTATCCAATTGAGCTACGGGCGCGTACCCAGCCACGCCGTTCATCGTCGACCAATGAGCCGGCCTGCCGCTGAAAAAGTGCCCACGACAGGACTCGAACCTGTACGCCGTTTCCGGCACTGGTCCCTCAAACCAGCCTGTCTACCAATTCCAGCACGTGGGCGTCTTCCATCATGCACGGGGTGAGCTCCACGCTCGCCAGGCTTTCCTCCCGGGTGGGAGGGTCATGCTCGGGGAGGGACTCGAACCCTCACGGGGTTATCCCCCACAGGATCCTGAATCCTGCGCGTCTGCCAATTCCGCCACCCGAGCGCGAAGCTCACGAGTTCCATGATGGAGCCGAGGGGAGTCGAACCCCTGACCTCCTGAATGCCATTCAGGCGCTCTCCCAACTGAGCTACGGCCCCAACTCGAACACGACCCGAATTTTCAACAAGCACGGCAACGGGGCTGACGGGACTCGAACCCGCGACCTCCGGTGTGACAGACCGGCACTCTAACCGACTGAGCTACAGCCCCTTGTGTTGCCCTATGCCCCCACGGGGAATCGAACCCCGCTCTCCACCTTGAAAGAGTGGTGTCCTAACCGATAGACGATGGGGGCTCATCCTCCCTTCAGCAGGCCCGGAGGGACTCGAACCCCCAACCCCCGGTTTTGGAGACCGGTGCTCTACCACTTGAGCTACGGACCTAGCGCTTCACTCCCTGTCGGGAGGTCCGCAGTGGCCAGGGACGGAATCGAACCGCCGACACCGTGATTTTCAGTCACGTGCTCTACCAACTGAGCTACCTGGCCCCGACAAAAAAACCCACCCCAGTCCTCTCCGACTCGGGCGGGTTCCTGGCTCGTTGCCGGCTGCGTCGCTACCGGCCCGCGCTCCCCGCCCCCTCGGCTCGCCAAAGCCACGGGTTCGTCGAGGTCCCCCAGGAGACTTCCGCCCAGGCGTCGTTGCGCCGGCGCGTGCTCGTTTGGAGGAGTCTCGTCAATTCCAGCGGCCCTGTTGATGCCGATCCCGGCCGAGATCGAGCCTTCCTACAGCCGGAAGCGCCGCCCTTCGGCGACGCTTCCACGAATAGCGGGGGCGGGATTTGAACCCGCGACCTTCGGGTTATGAGCCCGACGAGCTACCAGACTGCTCCACCCCGCAGCAAGAACGGGTAGTTTACTCCTCGCGGGAGGGGGTGTCAACCCGGAAAATCGGCCCCGAATCGGGTCCGGAATCCGCATCGAAACGCCCCAGCCCCGGCCCGGAGCGCGGGGCGAGCGTCCCCGCGAAGCATGGACCGCGCGTCGACATCCGCGCACGTCCGATTCCGCCTCCCGACGACCCCGGCTCCCCCTTCGGCCGTGCGGCCTTCCAGGACACGCGCGGCGCTCCACCCGTCCTCTATGGACCAACCTCCGGCGCGCCAGGTTCCGCAGCCGCCGGGACGGTCGGGTGAGGTGCGGGCTCGCACCCGCCGCCGGGCGCGGAGTACTGAGGATGGGGCCCGGCGTCCGACGCTTCGCCCCACCCCCGCGCACGCCACCGAGGCGACCTGGCCCGTGTGCGCGGCGTCCCCCGGCCCTGGCGTGACAGTCGACCATCCAGCGCAGGAGGATGTATGAGCAGGAGACGGGTTGCCCTGGTGACGGGCGGAGCTTCGGGTATCGGCGAGGCCACCGCGGTGGAGCTGGCGGAGCGGGGCTTCCGGGTCGCGGTCAGCGACGTGGCCGAGGAGCGCGGGCGGAGCGTGGCGGAGTCCCTGGACGGAGACGGCCACGCCTTCTACGCCGCGGACGTCTCGGACGCGAACGCCGTGGAGCAGCTCGTCCGGTCGGTGACCCGTGACCTCGGAGGTCTCGATGCGGCGGTCAACAACGCCGGCATCGGCGGTCCGGCCGCACCCACGGGGGCGTACCCGCTGGATGCGTGGCGCAAGGTGCTCGACGTCAATCTGGACGGCGTCTTCCACGGCCTGCGCTGGCAGATCCCGGCGATGGCCGAGCGGGGCGGAGGGCGCATCGTGAACATGGGCTCGATCCTGAGCATGGTCGGCTTCGCCGGCTCCCCCGCCTACGTGGCCGCCAAGCATGCGGTGGTAGGTCTGACGCAGAACGCGGCCCTCGAGCACGCCGGCGAAGGCATCCGCGTCAACGCCGTCGGGCCCGGGTTCATCGAGACGCCGCTGCTCACCGACAATCCGGATCTGGGTCCCGAGACGATGGAGCAGCTCGTGGGGCTCCACCCGGTGGGCCGCCTGGGGCGCGCCGAAGAAGTGGCCGCGCTGGTGGGATGGCTGCTCGACGAGGCGCCGGACTTCCTCACGGGCGCGTACATTCCCATCGATGGCGGCTACCTCACGCGGTAGCGGCCCGCGAACGCGCTCCAACCGGAGGGAACGATGGACCTGGCCGAGATCCGCGCACGCGATTTCCTGGAGGAGACGGCGGTGACGCGTCGCGTGCTGGAGCGCATCCCCGACGACAAGCTCGGGTGGCGGCCGCACGCGAAGAGCTGGACGGCGGGGGAGCTGGCCACGCACGTGAGCAATCTGCCCGTGTGGGGACGCTTCATCCTCGAGCAGGACGAGCTGGACCTGCATCCCCCGGGTGGGACGCCGCTACCGCCGCCCGCGATCGTGCAGTCGCACGACGAGCTCCTGACGCGCTGGGACGGCAACGTGGCGCCGGTGGCGGACATGCTGCGGGGCACCAGCCTCGAGCGCTTCCGGCAGCCGTGGACGCTCAAGCATGGCGGGGCCACGCTGCTGCAGTTGCCGCGCGCGGGTGCGTTCGACGCGTTCGTGATGCGGCATCAGGCGCACCACCGCGGACAGCTCACCGTGTACCTGCGCCTGCTGGACGTGCCCGTGCCGCAGGTCTACGGGCCGACCGCGGACGAGCCGTAGGAGGGGCGGCGGTCCGGACCGGAGCCGCTGCTTCAACGGCCGGACGATTGCTGCTGCGGTCAGGTCAGGGGACGGTCCGGTCCCAACGCGAGCAGGAATTCCTCGACGGGCAGACAGCGCACGGGGCCCTTCTGCAGGGCGTGGGATGGAGGGTGCGGAGAACGGCGCGACCCCCGAGCAGGTCGACGCCACCCCGGCGGAGCTTTCGCGCACTCGACCCGGCCAGGACGTATCGACGTGGCGGACCGGTCGGAATCGCGGGGCCGGTTCCATTTTGAGGCGCAAAATGGCGGAAGCACCGCCACTTTGCAGGAACGGCTCGGCCAGCCGCGGCTCCGTCTTCCTCTCCCTCGATGCGGCTCGATGGCTGGCTCCCGCGGGACCCCGCCTGCCATCCCCTCGCCCCGCGCCCGGTGCGATCGATTCGATGGCCTCACGGACCGATCCGGCGTCTCGGGTCGCGTCCCGCCCGGTCGTCCACCCACTCTCCGTTCGCGTTCCCGGGTGTTGCCGCTCCAGCGTCTCCTCGCCCTCTATCTGCGCCACGCCTCGCCCTCCAAGGGCGCGCCGGCGCGGGCGGAGGACGCCCGGCGTGCCGAGCTGTGGGCGCGCGTGTTGGGGCCGGAACGAACGGTCGCGACGCTTTCGCGACGGGACTGGGACTCGTTCGTGGAGGCGCGCGGGTCCGGCGCGGTGGGTCCGCGGGGGCAGCCGGTCGTGCCCGGCGCACGGCGAGCCGTCCGGCCGCGGACCGTCCAGGCCGACTGCTTCTGGCTGAACGGTGTGCTGCGGTGGGCATCGACCTGGCGGGACGAGGCGGGCGAGCGGCTGCTGGAGGAGAACCCGCTGGCGGGACTCAAGGCCCCGAGGGAGCGGAACCCGAGGCGCCCCACGGCGCAGGCGGAGCGCTACCGCCGCATCCGGGCGGTCTCGGACCAGATCCCCATGGAGATCCGCTGGCGTGGGCGGCGCGAGTGCGCCCGCTCCCACCTGTCCGAGATCCTGGACCTCGCCCACCACACGGGCCGGCGGCTGTCGGCCATCTGCGCGCTCACGTACGAGGACCTGCGACCGGGGGTGGGGCCGCACGGGTCCATCCGCTGGCCCGCAGCCACGGACAAGGGCCGTCGGGAGATGGTGGTGCCGCTCTCGCCCGGGGCCCGGGCCGCGGTGGAGCGGGTGCTGCGTGAGCGGCCGGGGTCGGGGCCCAGACCGCTCTTCCCCTCGCCCACGGATCGCCTGCGGCCGGTGTCCCGTCATCTGGCCGACGACTGGCTGCGGAGGGCGGAGCGGCGGGCCGGGGTCGAGCCCCAGCCCGGCAGCCTCTGGCACGCCTACCGGCGCGGGTGGGCCACGGCGCGCAAAGCGCTCCCGGACGTGGACGTGGCGGCGGCGGGCGGCTGGAAGGACGCCTACACCTTGAAGACCGTCTATCAGCAGCCGGACGCGGAGGGGATGCTCCGGGCGGTGCTGGGGGAGGAGTGAGGGGGGTTGGGCGGGGCACGGAGAGGGGCGTCCCGAGGGGGAACGCCGAGGCTGGTTGCAGATTGAATATCGAATGTTCAATTTGCAAGGATTATTCCTCGGATGCTGGACAGGGCGCTCGAGCGGGCGGCAGGCGCATACCCGATCGTCACCGTGACAGGCCCGCGTCAGTCGGGGAAGACGACTCTGGTGCGAGCGGCCTTTCCGACCCACGCCTATGTCTCGCTCGAGGACCCCGACGAACGGCGGTTCGCCCTCGAGGACCCTCGGTCCTTCCTGGAGCGGTTCACGGGCCCCGCGATCCTGGACGAGGTCCAGCGCGCGCCGGACCTCTTCTCCTACCTCCAGACCCGGGCGGACGAGACCGGTCGACCCGGGCAGTTCATCCTCAGCGGCTCGCAGAACTTCCTCCTGCTGGAGTCGGTCCGCCAATCCCTGGCTGGCCGCGCGGCCGTGCTCCATCTGCTTCCGCTCTCGCTCCGGGAACTGCTGAGGCAACCTCCGACGCCGCTGTTCGGACAGGAGGATCGCCCTGCAGCTCCCCCTCCCCCGTTCACGCTCGAAGAAGCGCTCTACCGCGGCTTCTACCCGCGCGTGCACGACCCGTCTGTGGACGTCGAGCCAGGGGACTGGTACGCGAACTACTACCGCACGTACGTAGAGCGAGACGTCCGCAGCCTCACGAACGTGGGCGACCTCGAGCTCTTCTCGCGGTTCGTGAGGCTGTGCGCCGGCCGCAACGGTCAGCTTCTGAATGCGACCGCGCTCGGAAACGACGCCGGGGTCTCGCATTCCACAGTACGCCGATGGCTATCCCTCCTCGAGAGCAGCTTCCTCATCACGCTGCTGCGGCCGCATCACCGCAATTTCAGCAAGCGACTCATCAAGTCACCGAAGCTGTACTTCCTGGATCCCGGACTGTTGTGCTACCTGCTCGGGATCGGCTCGCCGAGTGATCTCCTCTCGCACGCGTCGCGAGGAGCGGTGTTCGAGACGCTGGTTCTCTCCGAGATCCTGAAGAGCAGCTACCACGCAGGACGCGACCCACTCGTCTACTTCTGGCGCGATTCGACGGGCCATGAGGTCGACTTCGTAATCGAGCGCGAGGGCCGGTTGGTGGCTGTGGAAGCGAAGTCGGGGAGGACGTTCGCAGACGACTTCCTCAACGGCCTCCGCTACTGGGAGGACCTGGCGCCCGACACCGCCCCCGGTCATCTCGTCCATGGAGGAGACCGCGCGTATCGTCGTCAGGGCTTCCGCGTGCACACCTGGTGGGACCTGGCCTGATCGGGCGGATCCCAGACCACGGTTCGCCGGTGGAGGGGTAGCGGACGAGATCCTCCCGAGGGGCAGGTGGAGGGGACCCGATGCGGGCGCTGGCCCGCCGGCCAGTCTGGCCCTTTGATAGCGCAAACGCTATCATCACTCATGGCCAGGTCCCGTCCGAACGCCGATCCCACCGCCGGGGATCTCCTGCGGGAAGCCCGCCGCCGCGCGGGGCTCTCCCAGCGCGCGCTCGCCGAGCGGGCGGGCACCGCGCAGTCGGTGGTGGCGCGCATCGAAGCGGGGACGGCGAGTCCCCGGGTCAGCACCCTCGAGCAACTGTTGGACGCCGCCGGGCAGCGGCTCGACGTGCGTCTCCGCGACCTGCGGTCCTCTGGGGATGATGCTGCGCTCCGTGACCGCATCCGCGCGTTCTTCCGCGACCGGGCCGACCTCGGTGTGGTCTCGGTCTACCTCTTCGGGAGCGCAGCCCGGAGGGAGCGCCACGCGGAGAGCGATCTCGACATCGGGGTGTTGCTGCACAGCTCGCCCACCGCGAGCAGGGCCACACGGGCCGATCTTCGTGTGACGCTGGGTGCGGCGTTGATTGCGGCCACCGGCGAGAACGCCATCGACCTGGTCGTGCTCAACGACCTTCCTCCTGGCCTGGCCCGTGCCATCGTCCTGGACGGCGAGCGACTCGTCTGCTTCGACGACGAGGCGGACTTCGACTTCCGCCGGAGTGTCCAACTCCGAGCCGCGGAGCTGCAGCCGTTCCTCCGTCGGGCGAGACGCCTGAAGCTGGAGGCGCTCGCGCGATGACGTTTCTCGTCGAGCGCCTGGTCGAGCTCCGCAGGCACCTCGACCACCTCCAAGCGCTCCGACCTCGCGTCGCCGATGCTCGGGCGCTGGCAAGCGACCTCTCCCTCCACAACGACGTCCTGTTCTCCTTGCTGACGGTGGCCCAGGTGGTCATCGATGTCGCGGGTGAGCTGTCCGCCCGCGCGGGACACCGGTTCGAGGACTACACGACGGCGGTCCGCAATCTGGCCTGGTTCGACGACTTCCCGCCGGAGCTCGTGGAGGCGCTGGCCCGCCTGCCCGGCTTCCGGAACGTCCTCGTTCACGAGTACGTGGGGATCGACTACGAACTGGTGCTTCAGGCGTTGGACCGGCTGGCGCCGGTCGAGGAGTTCCTGCAGATCGTGCGGAAGCGGATCGCGGAGGAGTAAGGGGAGGGCGTGGACCCGCCAGTCGGCGTGGGCTCTGACGTCATGCTCGTGCCCGGGGGAAAGAGCGCCAGGTCGTGGGAGGCGAGTGACGTCATCGCCGTGGACTCGCCCGGGCGGAGTTGAACGGGACTCTCCGCTCTCAGAGGATGCGCCACCAGGGCACGGCGATGATGTCCTCCGAGAGCGTTCGGGTTTCGGTTCCGTCGTGAAGCAGGACGCCCCCGTGGAAGCGCGGACCCGCCACGTCGCGGAAGGCGCGCAGTCCATCCGCGTCCCCGAACCGGGGCTTGGTCGTCGCCTTGATCTCGACGGCCAGCAGCCGCCCGCCGACGGCGAGAACCACGTCCACCTCCGTGCCGTCGTACGTCCGCCAGTACAGGATCTCAGGCCGTTCGGCACGGCTCTCCTGCCACGAGAGCAGATCGGCCAGCACGAGGTTTTCCAGGTGCGCGCCGGTCGGCTCGGCCTCGCGAGCGATGTGGAGCGCAAGCGCGGTATCCGTCCAGTAGAGCTTGGGGCTCTTCACGTGACGTTTGGTGCGGCTACCTGCGAAGGGCTGGAGCCGGAAGGTCTGGAACGACGTCTCCATGAGGTTCAGGTAGCGGTGCGCCGTTGCGTGCGAAAGCGCGGCGTCACGAGCGAGCTCAGCCTGGTTCAGGACCCCGCCCAGCCGAAGGCTGACGAGCGTCATCAAGAGACGGAAGTCACCCAGTTGTTCGATCGCTGCCAGCTGCTGGACATCCCGCTCCAGATACGTGCGCACGTACCCTGCGAACCAGGTCGTCCGATCGACCTCCGAGACGAGTTGGTGCGCGGGGACCGGGTAACCGCCTCGCTTCGCCAGCGCCCGCCAGTCGGCGTGGGCTCGCGGTTCCGGCAACACCTCCATCCATCGGCCGGGAGGCTCGTCGAGAAGGGTGTTCCAGGCGCCGGCACTGGCTCGTCCTTCCAGCTCGCCCCGGGTCATCGGCCACAAGGTGACGTAGCCGGCTCGTCCCGCCAGCGACTCCGAGACGCGGTCCATCAGGAGAAGGTTCGCCGACCCCGTCAGAATGAACCGCCCCGGTTTCCGATCCGGGCCCGCGTCCACCGCCCGCTTGATCTCGAGCAGGAGGTCGGGCGCCCGCTGGACCTCGTCCAGCACCAGCCGTGGAGCTCGCGCCAGGAGGCCCGCCGGATCGGTGCGGGCCTGCTCGCGGACCTCCAGATCATCCAGGGTCAGGTAGAGCCGATCCGTCCCCGCCGAGAGGTGCCGCGCCAGCGTGGTCTTTCCGGTCTGGCGGGGCCCCATCAGCACCGTGACCGGGAAGACCCGGAGGGAGCGCTCCATGGCTTCGGAGGCGAGCCGGGGGAGGAAAGAGGGCTCTGGCGTCATGCTCGTTCACCCGGACCCAGCGATCTGCGCGATGTTTCACGTCGTGGTGGATATTATTTCATGACGTGAAATGATGCGCAAGGGCGGCAGAGGCTCCCGAGGGGACGGTCGGCCCTTCTGCTCCGTCGTGACGCGGCGCCCGATCCCCGACTCGCGAGGAGGTCCGGCTCAGGCGGGGCTGGGACGTCGCGGGGAGCGGCCTGAGCGGTGTCCAAAGTTCATGAACCACGAACATCGCCGGGGATTCGCCCCTTCCCGCCTGGGGCTCGCCCGGCCTCCCGCAGGGTTTGGACTACCCGCCGAATGCCCCGGGCCCTATCTTGTGGGCCCCGCCGCCCGGCCGCTGATATCGGACCTCCTGCCAGGTTCGGGGCGCGCCTCCGAACTCGGGTGAGCGGTGTGTAAGTCTCTTTTGTGCTGATGTTTACGGGACGTGGCGCAGTCCGGTAGCGCACCTGAATGGGGTTCAGGGGGTCGCCGGTTCGAATCCGGCCGTCCCGATTGGGAAACGTCCAGGGGCCATCAGGCCTCTGGGCGTTTTCTCATGTCCGGAAGGCCGGGTGCGGGCTGGCGACCGGTGAGCGAAGCGAACGGGTCGCCGGTTCGGGGCGATGCGCCGGTCTGGGCCTCCCTGATAGGGCCGCAGGTGGTCTTACGCGAGCCGAGCGAGGATCGCCCGTCAGGGCGACCGGAGCCCAACCCGGCCGTGGTTGGGCCCAGCTACCAGGGACGCTTCGGGCTCCGCCGACGAGGACAAACCGGCCGTCCCGATGTCTAGAGGCTTCGGGGCCTACCCACCGTGACCGGGATCGAGGGCGTCATGAGCGACAACGGCTCGTGCTATCTGGCCGCCGGCCTGCGCCCACACGCTCTCTCGTCTCCGCATCCCCCATATGCGCTCGCGGTCCGCAAAGCGGCGGCGGGGCCAACTCTCGGAGCCCAGTCTGGATAAAGCTTCCGCCTTGCCCTTGGTCCTAGGGGGGGACTCGTGCGCTCCGCCGCTCACAACGCTATCACAACCATCACCGGGAGCACTCCGGTCTCGCCTTCCGTCCGCCCTTCGCGCCCCTCGAAACAACGTCCTCGGTTTCACAGCCAGAGCCACCTCAAGAGGGCGCCCATCGACGTTCCGCCGTCCCCGACGATCACGTGCCCGCCAGCATCCCACTCCTGGCCGCCGCACTCGCAGGATCAGCCGCAACGCCGCGGCTGCGGCCATCCAACCAGAAGTGCCGATGCCGGACGTTCACCGCCGCAGTGGCAAGCCGCGCTCCGACTCACTCGTAGCCCACAACGGGAGAAGCAAGTCTAGGGCGTAATTGGCGGCGCATCCTGAGCAACTCACCGAGCAGTTCGACGGCACCGCCAACCCAGTGCTGACACGGCGATACACCCACAACTCGTGGCTTCGTGCTGTCCCCGCACACCTGTCGCAGGAACGCTGTCGCATTATCACCGACCAGCGTTGCCGCTGGCCGATGCTATGCGGTGAGCCCAGTTCAGATCGCTCGAGGTAGTCAAAGGCGTTCTTCGAAGCCGCCCATGCCAAGCTCTCTCCCTTCCCTTGGTTGCATGTAGCACAAGCCAGGGCCCAGTTGCCTTTAGTGTCGTCTCCCAGATGCTTGGGAGCGACGTGCTCTAAGGTCACGCAGACCCCTGGCGCATCAAGGCTGACTCCACACCAGAGGCACCTCTCGTTCTGCTCTTTTGCCAGCCGACGGTATAGACCCAAAGCGCGGATGTTCCCGAGCGACGCTGTCTTCCCTCGAGCCTCCTTGCGGCTGAGGCCGTGCAATTTCCGGACGCTAATGCAGATGTCTCTCAGAACGTCTTTCTCAGGGCGCGTCAAAGCCAAGCCGAGATTTCGCAGGTGGTCGTCGATAGCAACATCCAAGCTGCCCCTGTAGTCCGGATCCACGCCGCGAGCCGGAAGAAGGCTCATTAGAATGCTTTGCCGAAGGCACGGTTCAACGCTTGCCAGCACCTCGTCGACCGAGCGCCCTCCCGCTTGGCACCATTGGGTGACGGCACTTAACAGTGCTCCAGTCGAATCCGATAGGTTGTGAACACCTGACAAGAAGTAGCGTCCTCCAAGTAAGGTGTCCCGCACGAGCGCGTGCAGTTCGGCCGATCGGCTTGACGGGGCACTCATTCATCCGCGGATGGCTGGATCCATGTACTAGCTCGCCACCCCTTCCACACGCGCCCACTCTTCTTGCCTTCCGTAACAAACTCCTGAAAGAACTCTACGAGCTCTTCCCGACCTGCGTTTGTGTCCTGACTGCTGCGTGCCCAGGCCGAGCGCCACAGCTCTTCAGGAAAATATGGGAGGGTCTGATGCAGCACCTCCAGCAATTTCTCCATCAGGCGAGCCTTGCGGGCGTCTTCATCTGGCTCTCCGGAAACGTCCCAGACCGATACCACTTGCCCGTCCGCTGCTCCGAGCAGGACCTCCTGCAGGGCCCAGAGGTGAGCCCCTCTCATAAGGCGGCTCCCCGATGACTTCTCCCAGAGATCTGCAGGGTAGTGGCCGTTGATTGCTGACCAGAAGGCGCAGAAGAACTCAAACCACGTCCGATCGTCTCGCCAGCGCTTCCGGGCCGTGCTTGCACTATTGGTTGCGTATAGGCGCTTCGCTATCGTTGTGAGGGACACCCTAGACGCACGGTACCAGACTTTCGCGAGCCGCTTTATCGCTCCGTAGCCCAGCAGATCCGGGTTGCGATTCCGGCCGCCGACAGCCATGTCCAGCTTCTCAGCGAAGGGGCTGGCGCCATCGTAGGCGACGAGGCTCATGATCGTCACCTCGGCCATGGGTACGCCGGCTCTGGCAAGGCGCTCCTCAACCTTATCCTGTTCGCCTCTTGTTAGACTAAGTCCGGCAATAGAGGTGATCAGGGCGGGCGGTATGCGCTTGGGTTTGAGGTTGACGACGGTGAACTGGAAGACTTGTTCTTCCCAGGGCGGATCGAATAGCCCGCATACCATGAAGGGGAGCCCTTTCTCGCCAAAACGGGCAGCAGCAGCGATACGATGCTGTCCGTCGATGAGGAATGCCGGCTTCACAAAGTCGCCGATCGCCTTGCGGAAGCCGTCGTTGCTCCAATTCGATTCATCGTCCAGCAGTTCTCTCATACGCTGCAACGTGACAGTTCCCAAATGGGTAATAGGGGCGTCTTGCTCCTCGCCATCCTCGGAATCTTCCGAATCCTCTTCGTCTTCGTCTGCCTCGTCGTCGGCGTCAGAGCTCCCCTCGCCCGCTTCGCCTGCCGCAGCAAAGCGATCCCGCACATACGCCTGAGCAGCCGTGAATACGTCTGCGGTTTCTAGTCGGTCCTCGTCCAAGCTCACCGTCAGCTTCGCCATAACGACGGTCTCCGGTGCGACGTCGGCAGGCTCCAGCCGACAGGACCCAAGACTCGCTTGTCGTCGCAGGGCTAGGATAACCGCCGTGGGGCTGCAGTTCTCCGCATCCTGAAAGAACGGAACGATGTCCGAATCGACCCGACGCTCGTCCAAGAAGCGCTGGTAGCCGCTCAAGAGTTCGTCCGACTTCCTCGGAATCCCCGCCCACGTCAGTACCTCACCAGCGTGTGCCACGAAAGCAACTTGAATCGGTGCTGCAGCGCGTTGTCGAAAGGCAAGGACGTCGTAGGTAAAAACTCGCATTCACTCGAACTCCCGAGCAGGTGTCGCGTTAGCGTGCGATGCGGAGGATTCCACGAAGGTCCGGCCGAATCGTGCGGACGAGGACGATGATGCGCAATAGCCTGCTGGGCCGCGCCGGCGTCCCTCCAAACAATGCCCAACGGATGCTGTGCGACGGGCGACACGGGGCCGTCCGGCAGTGGGACCCGGCAGGACCGGAGTTGGTGGGGACATGAGCCTAGGCCCGCACTTACTCCCTCTGGTTCTACGGTTAGTTGCGCCGCGAGGGCCCCGAGTTGCATCATGTGACCGGAAGTGAGGACTGGTTGCCACACGGGTCGCGCATCATGCCACTATCGGTCGAAGACGTCCTCTACTACTCGCAAAATGAAGTAGCGGAAGAACTTGGAATTCGCCGCGAGACGCTCTGGCGCTGGCGAAGTGAGGGAAAGATCCCTCAGGGGCGGAAGTTCAGGGGACGCGAGGTGTTATTCACGGCTGCGGAGCTTGAGCGTGCCAAGGCCTACGCCAATCGCCTTGAACCGATCGAAAGTGTTGATCCATCGCAACTTGGACTATTCAAGACGAGCGGGGCGCGCCCATGACCGATCGAAAGGCCGTCGTTCTCCTCAGTGGGGGCTTGGATTCCACGACCACGCTGGCGGTAGCCAAGAGCCAAGGCTATGTCCCCTTTGCCCTTAGCTTTCGCTACGGGCAGCGGCATGCCGTCGAACTTCGCGCCGCCGCTCGGGTGGCTGCGGCGCTTGGAGCCGCTGACCATGTCATCGCCCCGATTGACCTACGACTCTTCGGGGGGTCGGCGTTGACCGCTGACATCCCCGTGCCCAAGGGCAGGGGCTTGGAGGTGATCAGTGAGGGCATCCCGGTCACGTATGTCCCGGCCCGCAACACGATCTTCCTCTCGTTTGCCCTCGCTTGGGCGGAAGTTCTCGGCGCGATGGATGTGTTTCTTGGAGTAAACGCCCTCGACTACAGCGGCTATCCCGATTGCCGCCCGGAGTTCATCTCCGCGTTTGAGCACCTGGCCAACCTGGCTACCAAGGCGGGCGTGGAGGGGGCTCGTTTCAAGCTTCACACGCCTCTCATCTCTCTCCGGAAATCGGAGATCGTCCAACTGGGCTCCCGGCTGGGCGTCGACTACGGCCTAACCGTGTCGTGCTACGACCCAACGGACGACGGGGTCGCCTGTGGCCTCTGCGATTCCTGCCTGCTTCGGCTCCGAGGTTTCGCCGAAGCGGGGCTTGTTGATCCCGCTACCTACCTCCCCAACGAGACGAGCCGGATCGCCCTCTGATGTATTCGGTCAAGGAGATCTATTACACCCTGCAGGGAGAGGGCGCCCACACAGGGCGCTCAGCCGTCTTTCTCAGGTTCTCAGGGTGTAACCTGTGGACGGGCCGCGAGCGCGATCGGCACAAGGCAGTCTGTCAATTCTGCGATACCGACTTCATCGGGACGGACGGCCCGAACGGGGGCCGATTCTCGACCGCCGCTGAGGTCGTCGAGGCCGTTCTCAGAGTGTGGAAGGCTGGAACCACCGATAGTCAGCACAGATTCGTCGTTTGTACGGGGGGCGAGCCCCTCCTCCAGGTGGACGCCCCCCTTCTCGAAGCTCTCCACCAAGAAGACTTCACCATTGCTGTTGAGACAAACGGCACGCAGGCCGCTCCTCCTGGGCTCGATTGGATCTGCGTCAGCCCAAAAGCCGGGGCCCCCTTGCAGCTCGTCTGTGGCAGTGAGCTGAAATTGGTCTTCCCGCAACCCGGCGCCATGCCAGAGGCGTTCGAGCATCTCGAGTTCGAGCATTTCTTTCTTCAGCCGATGGACGGTCCGGATGTGGCGGCCAACACTGCCCAGGCGATCCAGTATTGTCTGCGGTCTCCCCAGTGGAGATTGAGCGTGCAAACCCATAAGGCCCTCGGCATCTCATAGGCGGGAAAATGGAGATCTGGAAGGACTTCACATTCGAAGCCGCGCATCGCTTGCCGAACCTCCCCGACGACCACAAGTGCGCACGTCTCCATGGTCATAGCTTCCGGGCTCGGATCTACGTCGACGGCCCGGTTGACTCGACACTGGGCTGGGTCCTCGACTTCGCCGACATCAAGGCCGCCTTCAAGCACCTGGAGCAGAAGCTGGACCACCAGTACCTGAACGACATCGAGGGTCTAGAGAATCCCACAAGCGAGAACATTGCGATGTGGATCTGGACTCAACTAGAAAGGACCCTACCCAACCTCTCGCGCGTCGTCGTCCGTGAGACCTGCACGTCAGGCTGCACCTACAGAGGCCCACAATGACTCCAGCTACCTCGTCCGCGGCAGCGCTCCTGCACGACGTTCAGGCGGAATCCGACACACGAGGCCTTCACATTGACCGGGTGGGTGTGAGCGGTTTGTCAGACCCAATCTCTGTCTTGGATCGTCATGCCGGGAGACAGCAGACCGTCGGCCAGATCACGCTCGCCGTTAGCCTTCCCCACGATCAACGCGGGACACACATGTCTCGCTTCATTGAGGTCTTTGAGCACCACCGCGGTGAGATGACGATCCGGACGCTCCCCGGTCTCCTGGAGGAGCTTCGGGCCCGCCTGTCGGCAGAAGCCGCTCAGATCGAAGTGGCTTTCCCATACTTCGTTGAGCGACGTGCCCCAGTGACGGGGCGGTCAGCCATGATGGACTATGCGTGCGCGTTTCGTGGGCGGGTGGACGCCAAGGGGGAGGCATTCTCTCTACGCACGACCGTACCTGTTTCGACCCTGTGTCCTTGCTCAAAAGAGATCAGCGATTACGGAGCTCACAACCAGCGAGGTTACGTGACCGTGGAGGTGGGGACCACTTCGTCGTCACTCGAGGACCTTGTCTGGATCGAGGAGGTTATTGACTGGGTCGAGTCCTCGGCCTCTGCGCCGGTCTACCCTCTCCTCAAGCGGCCGGACGAGCGCCACGTGACCATGCAAGCCTACGATAACCCTCGGTTCGTGGAGGACTTGGTAAGGGAGGTCGCTGGCCGGATCCGGGACGACGCCCGAGTAGCTTGGTTCTCCGTCGCAGCCGAGAACCTGGAGAGCATTCACAACCACAGCGCGTTCGCAGAGATCCGCTGGAGCAGGCCGGAGCGATAGCCGGGTGCGCGTGCAGCTTGTCACGTCCTGTACCAACCGCAAGAAGCGTGCGGCAACCGAGAGGTGTCGGATTCGCGAGCTGCGGTCCGTCGGTATGGAGGAGCGCGCCGGCGAATGGTGGGCCCGACTTGAGGAGGTCAAAGCGCCTCGGTGGGCGGCCCGGTCCCTCTACGCCGGCGAGCATTGGGTTGCGTTCTTGTCGGCCCTGAAGGCCGGCCCCCCGGACTCTCGTTCGGGGTGGGTGCTCTCCGCCGGCCTAGGGCTGATCACCGTTGATACACCCGTACCTGCGTACGATGCCACCTTCACCCCCAATAGCCCCGATTATGTATGCCCGCCTCCTTCGCGCGGCGCCACTGCCGCCTGGTGGCGTCTGCTTGCCGACCGACCGCTTCCCGGTGGCGCGCCGCGGAGCCTTGAGCAGTTGGGGCAGTGCTACCCTGATGACCTTATCGCAATCGCAGCGTCTCACCGGTACCTCCAAGCTGTTGGCGAGGATCTGGAGCGGCTGCTGTGTCAACGTCGGGGCCGCGGTGTAGCGATCTTTGCTCCCAGCCTCCCCAACTCCTTGTCGTCATGGAGCAGTGCCTCGATCGCTCTCGACAGCCGGGCACAGTCGATGGTAGGGGGTTCCGAGGTCAGCCTCAGCATTAGGGTGGCGACCGAAGCTCTTTCCGGCGACGACCTCTCTCTACCGACCCTGCGGCGGCGCGTTGCCGAGCTTCTCAGAGGCGACACGCTTCCACGCTACGAGCGCACGCCCGCACCCGATGGTGAGATCCTTAGCTTCATCCGCGAAGCCCTGCAGAGGAATCCCTCGGCTCGCGCCACGCCGTTGCTGCGTCAGTGGAGGGACTTGGGCCGGGCCTGCGAGCAAGGGCGCTTCCGAAGCCTCTATGAGCAGGCTGCCGCGGAAGAGCGCCTGTCGCCAAGCCTCGCTCGTGCCGGGGTCGAGGCATGAAGTTCTTCTTCCCCGACAGCCAGGACTTCGTGGACCCTTCATTCGACTTGGTCACCGAGGAGCGGTCACCGACTCGAGTCCGTCAGCGGGACGATCTCTACCCGCACGAGATCTTCGCCACTCCGCCATACGACGGCTTGCTCGTCTCCATGGCGATCGTGAGCGGCTACGGGGTTGGAACAGGGAAGTATTCGATCGCCCAGCGGCAGCGCTTCCTTCGGTGCGGTGTTCGGGAGTTCTTCCGTCTGCAAGCTTCACCCCGGCTCGAAACGTTTGGAGACTGCGGCGCTTTCAGCTATTGGAAGGAGACGCATCCCCCTTTCACGGCTGCTGAGGTGTTCGAGTTCTACGAGAGTGCCGGCTTCGACTACGGTCTGTCGGTTGACCATGTAATACCAGTCTTTCGACCCGACTTTGATTCGGTGATCCCGCTGCCCGACCTCGGGTCTGAGGTCGAGAAGTGGAAGCGCCGGCAGGAGATCACGATCGAGGCGGCGGGAGAGTTTCTCAGGTTGTGCCACTCAGATCGCCCCCGCTTCCAACCCGTTGGCGTAGCTCAAGGATGGAGTCCGAGGTCCATTGCCCATTCCGTCTCTGAGCTACAGAAGATGGGGTACCGCACGGTGGGCATCGGCGGACTGGTGCCCCTGAAGACGCCCGAGATCTTGGACGTCTTGAAGGCGGTGAGCAAGGTACGCCATAAGGACACCAAGCTCCACCTACTGGGCGTCACCCGCCTCGACGTGATCAGGGACTTTGCTAGGCTTGGCGCGACTTCCTTCGATAGTACGGCACCGCTCATGCGCGCCTTCAAGGACAAGGACAAGAACTACTACCTGGGAGACCGAACCTTCCCGGCCATCCGCGTCCCCCAAGTTGACGGAAACCCGAAACTGAAGCGCCGGGTCTTGGCCGGTGAGGTGCGGTCCGATTCAGCGCGGCGACTCGAACAGCGGGTGCTCGCGCTCTTGAATGACTTCGATCGAGACGCTGCTCCGGTGACCGACACCCTAGCTGCGGTGCTTGAGTATGAGGCCCTTTTCGACCCCAACTCAGATCGAGAGGCTCAGTACAGGCAAGTCCTCATGGAGCGCCCCTGGAAGCGCTGCGATTGTGAGATCTGCGAGGCTTTGGGCATACACGTCATCCTCTTCCGCGGCGCCGAGCGGAATCGCCGGCGGGGCTTCCACAACCTCCATCAGTTCTACCGCTCTCTGGCAGACGCGGTGGCTCCACTCACACCCAAGACTGTGCGGATGCGCCGTGCCAAGTAAGCCACTCACACGCCAGCCGAGGACGCTCCGACTCCCCGCGATCGAGTTGCGCCAGAGCGGCGCTAGGCCGTTGTATTCCTTTGCGATGGACGGCAAAGATCTTCCGAAGGTCGCGTCCGTCTCGCGTATCCGCCGCGAAGGCGACGCGGAGCTTCGTGGCTACCAACGCCCAGAGGTTCAGGCCCACATAACGGAGATTCAGAAGTACTTGGAGTCTTCAGAGCCGATCTTGCCCAACGCTATCGTCGTGGCTTTTGATACTTCGGTACACTTCGAGCCCAGCCGCGGCCGGCGCCCCCGCGGCGCCGTTGGAAGGCACGGAACACTCGTTGTGCCCGTTGCCAAGAGCGCCAATGATGTTCGACCCGGTTGGATCGTCGATGGACAGCAACGTGCCGCAGCCATCGAGCGCTCCGCGTTGGATGCCTTTCCGGTCTTTGTGATCGGTTTCGTGGCGCGGAGCGATGAGGAGCAAAGAGAGCAGTTCATCCTTGTGAATGCCACCAAGCCGCTGCCCAAGGGCCTGATCTATGAACTGTTGCCAATGACAAAGACGCGGCTCCCGTCGACCCTTGGGAAAAAGCGGTTCCCTGCAGCGCTGTTGGCAGAATTGAACCAAGATAGGAAGTCGCCGTTTCACCGGAAGATTCGCACGCCGACGTCGATCGATGGGGTCGTCCGCGACAACTCAGTGCTGCGAATGCTAGAGAACAGCTTGACGGACGGCATCCTTTATTGGCTACGCGATCCGCACACGGGCGCCGGTGAACCGAAGAAGATGTTGAAGGTCGTCAAAGACTTCTGGTGGAGCGTTAGCGACCTTTTCCCTGAGGCTTGGGAGGAAGTGCCCCGGCGGTCCCGACTCACCCACGGTGCCGGGATCGTTTCCATGGGAATGCTGATGGATTCCATCGCTGAAGGCTTTCGGCGGCAAGGATTGCCTGATCGCGAGGCCTTCTCGGGGGAACTCGCGCCGCTGGAGGATTCGTGTGCCTGGATGGATGGCTACTGGCAGTTCCGGAATGGTGAGCGGCGGCGATGGAACGAGATCCAGAACACCTCGAAGGATATCGCGCTACTGGCGGACCACCTCTTGAGCGAGTACCGGCTGGCGACGAGCCGAGTGGGGTAGCAAAAACTTTGGCCGGCTGTGCACCACGCTTCCGCTTCTCTGCCCCCCGGTAGATCCAGCCAACTCGCTGCAGAGCACGAGAGGGGTCCGCATGGGTTGGCATGAGCAGGACTGGCTATTCTAGCAGATCCTTCCAGCTTACAACTAGCGGTGCACCAACAGCCTTCGCCTCGCCTACACGCCGCACAACTTGCCTGATGCCGGCGCCCGGGAGTGGTGCGACGAGAGCCTGCGGTCGAGCCACCGGCAGACAAAAATACAGTTTGCCCTGCGGGTTAGGATACCCCGTCGCACGCAGTTGGTCTTGCGTCATGACGGCCGCGGGACCGGAGACGGTCAGCAGTCGACTCTCCGCTAGCGGGCTCCCGTACAGCACCACCAACTCTACTCCCAGCTCGGGACCTGTGAGGCCGATCGACCCTGTCCTACCGTCGGCGCGCATGTTGTAGAGACCGGCGGAGAGGATCCACTCCAGGTGGGCTGCGCTCTTCACATAGCCCAGGAGCACCGGCGTGTCCGCCGGAGGTCGACTCAGGATGGGTAGTGCGTCTCGAGGCGCCGCCACGGTGTTGTCCCGGGCATAGGAGACCCCTTCCCAGTAGCTTGCCCGCTCATGCTGTGACAACTGGGACGCGGCGTGGTCGAGAACGTCGTCGATGAAGGCCCGCACGATGTCTCCGCCTTGCGCCGAACCATCCTCCGTGGGGCGGAGTGCGAACGCACCGAGTCCGGGAAGGAGCTCGTGGTAGGCTCGAAAGACCTCCGCGTCTTCGGTGCCCGGATAGAGGACGTATGCTCCAGCGGACCTTCGAATCGCGTCGCGGTAGGCGTGCATCTTCAACAAGTCGCTCCGCACCGCGCGGCCGGTCACGGCCTGCGCATCCGCCACAACCACGCCCTCCGACTCCTCCGCATCATCTCCAGCGGAAAAGACTTCCTTGATCGAATCGATCCGGTACTTGGCGTCGAAGAAGATCCACAGGACCTTGGGAGGCCGGGGGGAGCCGGCGTCCGATACGGAGATGCGAAGGGAGTAGTCGGGACGTAGGGAGTCGTCCATGAGCCCTCAACGCCCGGTCCGAACCTGCGATTGAACCAGAACTCCACATCGAGACGGCGACCCAGCCGGTACGAAGCTCCCCTGAAGACCTTGGGAACGCCTCGACGCAGATCCAGCTCCACCTTGTCAGCGGAGACTTCGACCAGGTCTTCGAGCCTCGAACCGGCATCGCAGAGGGAGTTGAGAAGCTCTACCAACTTCAGGTAGACCCAGTACTCGTACAGAGTAGCTACGTCCCGCTGCCCCGCGCCGTAGCTCTCGGCGACCGCTCCCCAGCTGAGTCGCGCGGCGAGATCGACCTGCTCCGTAGCCGCCCTCACCTGGCGATAGCCATCTCGCTTCTCCAGGACCTGGTTCGCGCCGACATATCGATCGAGGGCCCCGACCCCGCGGAACGACTCCGCTGCCAGCACTTGCTCGAGATAGGCCTCGAGCGCCCGACTCTCCTCTGCCCCGCGACGGCGCGACGGAGTATCGGGGCGTCGGTCCAATGCCTCTCTGAACTGCCGACAGATCTCGAGAAAGCGCCCAAGGGCGAAGACAATGAACCGATTCGGGAGGTTGTCCAGGGTCGATTCGTGCCGGTGCACGGTCATCAGCCGTGGCAGCCAAGTCGGAGAGTCACCGTCTGCCCCGGAACCAGACGGCGCACGGGGGCCTGGGCGCGCGATCTGCCTCGCCAGTCCGCCTGCACCAGGTACTCCAGCGCCAGGCGGCCTGTCCTGCTCCTCGATCCTCCAAACGTGGTATGGACGCGCGATCACGAGAGCGACCGCGGACTGAAACTCCTCCGATTCGATCAGCGCGCGCAGGAACGCGATGCGCAGGTAGAGCGTCTCGGAATCCAGGGCAGGATCCTGCGACAATGGGGTAGCCGCGGGCGCGAAGGAGGACAGCACCAACTCTCCGGCCACGTCCGCGACGTCTCGAAGCATCCAACGGTACTGGGACAGGTAGTCGAGCTTCCGTGAGCGGACCTCGAGGGACACTTCAGCGCGACGCCGTTCTCCAATCTGAACACGGGCCGTCAGGGTCCCGGTGTACGATCGTGGGCGGAGGCGGCCTCGACGGCCATCCGCCGAGTCACATTCGAAGACCTCAGGGAGATTCGTAGAAACCGTAGCATCCGCGTCGGCTGTGCGGATGTGGAACACATACTCCGCACCCTCCAGAAGCTGGACAGGCGCGCATCCAGGCTCCTGGGAGGACGAGCCCCGCAGGTCCAGGAGAGAGGGGGGGCCACCGCGGGACGACGTGCGGGGTAGCTGCGAGATGGTCAAGCTTCCGAGTTCCCGGCCATCCGCTTCCCTCAACGGAACGGTGACCGTCGATACCCCGATTGTCATCCGGTGAAGCTCGCAAACTGCTGAGCCCGCAGGATTGCGGTCATGCGCTGGACCTTGTCCAAAGAGCGGGGATAGATCGCCGCGTCCGACCCGACTTCGAGGGGATCGAACGCGGCACGGCCCGCCCGCACGGCCCCTTCCTCGAAGCTCCCTGTCGCACAGAACTCGCCGAGCGCGCAGAGCGTGGGCTCGAGCCTTCGCCGGGCCCCGTGCAGCCGCGGAAGGACCTTCTGGAGGATCTGCAGGTCCAACGCCGCGTGCCACCCCTCACCACCAGCGGCGGCCCACAGACCCGCGAACCTTCCGGCTTCGAAGAACACGCGATGGCCGAACTCGAATCCGCCTTCCAGAAGCAGTCGATGGACACTGCGGAGCGCGTCGTAGAACTCCGGTTCGGCCGGTGGGGCGGGACGGGCCGTGGCAGAGAGAAAGGCCGCCACGAGGCGGTCCAGAGTCGGTTCGCATGGTCGGGGCCTCTGAGACGACGGCTGCAGATCCTCCGTGAGCACGCGGAACTCGAAGGTGTTCGCCCGATCCAGGACCTTCGGCGAAAACATGTAGGTGGTCTCGTCCACGTTGACGGTCCCGACCACCAGCAGATTCGGGGGAACAGGGATGCGCTCGGACCCGTCCGACACCGGGCGCCATACCCCTTCCTCGTCCCGCTCCAGGTTGGGGATGCACGGCGCCTCCGACTCCATTCCCGACAACACGTCGGCAAAGTAGCGTTCCACATGCGCCAGGTTCATCTCGTCCAGAATCAACAGGTGGGGGCGGCCAGGATCCCGAGCCGCCGAGAGCATGAAGCGGAGGGGGCGAGGGGCCATCCACGCCGGGCGGCCCGATGCATCGCGGCTGCGGAGACCATCTTCGTAGCCGAGCAGTGGCTCCGGTCCAGTCCAGTCGGGCCTGACGGGCTCCACCAGCACCCGCGGCCCTCCGCCCAGCCACTCCCCGAATCGCAACGCGATCTGCGTCTTTCCAGAACCCGAAAGCCCCGTCAGCAGGGCGAACCGCTTGGTCGCGAGACTCACGATGAACGTCCGCACCAGCTCCTGGTGGCGCGCCCCAAAGCCGAGACCACATCGAGTCAGGCCACCTGCAAACTCATGCACTACAGCCGCAAGGTCGGGGCCTGGCTCCTCCTCCTCTGTCGAAGGAGCTCGGCCAAGCCATCTTGACTCCAGTTCGGCCATCACCGCGGCCCGTGCCTCCGGCTTCTGCAGCAGGTTCCAGAAGATGCCTTTGAGCGTCGCATGAGAGATGCTGTTCATCAGGTAGGAGGGCGTGACGGCCCCAGGAGCCGGGGCAGTCGCGTGGGCTCTGTCACGGTATGCGAGCATCCAGAAGGGCTCACTCGCAAGGTGGAAGAAGGCATAAGCGGCCTGCTGCCGCGAAACCGCCGACGCCGATCCCCCGGCTCGCTTCAGGAACTGGGGCACGATCGCATCGAACGTGATCCGGTTGTTCTTCACATGGCCCTCGTGTATGCCCTCCAGGACCGCGGCGAGCATGGCAGGCTTGTAGATCCGCTCCTCGCCTCCCTGCTTCGAGACGGACAGCTCCCGCACCGCAGCCACCAGAAGGGCCAACGCGGCATCGGCGTCGTCCACAACGACGATGCTCGCACCGTCCGCGGTCAACGCGAGGCTCTCGGCCTGTGCCATGGCCACCTTTCGTATGCGGCTACCGGGCAGGTCCCTCAGCGGCAGCGCGACATCCGGTTCGAGCGACTTCCTGAGCGCGGCGTAGTGACTCAGGTCCACATGGTCTTCCTCGCCCCCATCCAGGCGAAGAAGTCTCGCACGGCCGTCTTGGATGGAATCCACCAGGTAGCGGCTCCCTTGCGCGGGACTGCGAAAGACGATGTGGTCTCTCAGGTACCGCCTCAGGACCGGGAAGAGGTCGTCCCGTGGGCCGACCTCCCGGCTCGACCGGACGCGCTGAGCCACAAAGGCCTCCAGGGACCCGTACTGACTGAAAATCGCGGCCGTTCGATCTTCGCCGATACGCGTGAAGCCCATATAACGGTTGTTAAGGACGTCCGAGAGCTCGTCGACCGATCGAGAGACGGCCTCTGGCTTCGTGAGGAAGTACATAAACTCCCACGTCTGACCCGATGATTCGTTCCGCCCCCAGATGCGCTCCGCCAGTGTGGCGTTGCGCATCTTTCCCATCACCCTTGCGACGAAGTGATAGCGGTTCTCGTAGACGCAGAAGACCAGGTCCTCTGGATACATGGAGTGCCATCGACTCTGGTTCTGCGGGCCGGGTTCGGCGCCCCACGCGTAGAAGCCTCCAACCTCGGCTTCGATCTTCCGCAGCATGTCCGTGCGCGACTCCGGTGCCAGGGCATACACCAAGTCGGACGGAATCGAGTTGATGATGGAATCATCAAGATGGGATCGAGCGTCAGCGTTGCCTGCCGTAAACACGAAGATGTTCTTCATAGCTCGTAGCGATCGTATTTCTGCGAGCGACCACGCACGCGGTCGGCTGGATACTTCAAGGCATTGGCCGCGATCTTCATAGCCGCGGCCGCGATGAGATCGACATCGAGAACGTCGGCCATCCGGACAAGGTAGATCAGGACATCGGCCATCTCCTGTGAAGCCCGAGCCCTCTCATCGTCGGACAGTTCGGTGTGGCCACCCTCCGCCCATTGGAACAACTCCATGAGCTCAGCGGCCTCGACGGCGAGTGCCATGGAGAGGTTCTTGGGAGTATGGAACTGCTCCCAGTCGCGCTCTCGGGCGAACTCCCGGAGCCGCGAGGCCAGGGAAGGCCAAGGGACTGTGAACCTCCTGGCTCATCCACAGTTGGCAGCCCGTCTCCTGAGGGACCTTCCGGGCGGTGACGAGCGAGGACGGTCAGGCATCGCTGGCCCCTGTAGGCTTGCGAGACCCAGTTTCGTAACGGGGGCGGGCAACCAAAAGGCGCTCAGGGACATCGCGCCATTCCGCCGGATGGAGGGGGGCCATCGGTCCAGCCTTGCCCCTATCCCACCCGCGAATTGCCAGCCCGGCGCCCGCGGGGCGGCTGCGAGCTACCGGGACGAGGGCGCCAGGTGAGCCGCCTTGGAGGCGCGAGATCATACATTCGAACTTCAGTCTCGTCATTGGTCGTTCATTAGTGGACTTTCCTTCCCGCTTCCGAAGGGCGGATGACGGGGCGACGGGACGAGCGGATCGCCGGTGAGGCTCGCCTGTAAGTCAGAGTTGCAGGAGCCAGACATCGGCGATACGTCACCGGTGCTTCACAGAAGCGACAGGTGCTGAACGCGTTCCCACTCGGTCCTCCGGAGTTCGATCGTCGAGCCGCCTTCTTCTCGAATCGTGCCCGTCTGGCTGCTGATGGGGTGGGGCGTCGAGCCCGCGCACATGGAGCGGCGCCTTTGGGCACCTCTTGGCGACGTGGCTCTCGAGCCGTGCCAAGCGCACTATGCATCCACAGTACTGGCAGGACGCGCAGGTGGGTGCCAGCGTTACCTTGTGAGCCGCCGGGCTCAGCAAGCAGCACATCCTCCCTTTGTATGACGCATTATCCTCCCCTCTTCCTGCCTCCTCGAGCGCCCTTGGGCCATTCCTCTACCAACTCCCTCCAGGGCCAGTCCCGCACCCATCTTCCGGAGGCTCCATCAGGTCGCGGACCAGGTGGTGGAAAGTCGCCGTGCGCCCGAGCGGTCGTCGGCCTCAGGAGGGCCGCGCCCACCCGGTAGCGGTCTTCCCAGGTGGCGACCGCCGTGATCGAGACAGGCTTCAGAGGTGGGGCCTCAGGGCATGGGTCTGGGGGTTGGCGGGATGGGCCGCTCCAGCGGCGTCGGGTGTTCAGGCCAGCAGGGGCCGGGGCGGAATTGTGCCACGGCGGGCGCTGGATGGCAGCGGGGTCCATTCGTCGGGCGGGTAGGGGGCGGTGAGACAGGGAGGTTTGGCGTCGCGCCCGCTGCTCGAGCTTCTCGGCCGCCACCGCGCCGGGCGCGGCGTCCGCCGGTTGCCGCCGAAGCCAATCAGCCGCATTGTCGGCAATTCGTCCTGCCCCCAGACCCGAGGGACGTCCCCTGCCGCTCGAAGAACCCCGCGCCCTCATCCGGCTACGGCCATACCTCTACCACCTGACCGCTCGGAGGAACCTGCCGCGGATCCAGCGGACGCGGGTGTTGGATCCGGCCAACACACTTTGCGGCTCGCAGGCCTGGTTCCTAACCACGCATCCGCGCCGCGGTCGCTGGCGGTGGAGATCAACAGGAAGACCGTGGTGCTGCGGGGATCAGGACCCGCTTCATCGGGGCAACGTCGTCCTGGGAGGCGCGTGGTCCTTTGAGGACCTGGTCCACAGCTCAACGCTCCGGAGTCTTCTTCTGTGGGACGAAGGGGACGGGCCCCATCGACTACGCGGGCTTCGGCATTTCGCCCGGTACGCGTCCGAGCCGGTTCTGCTCCGGTGTCGGACCGCGGACCTGCTTCTGAGTCGCCCGCAGTCCGAACTCTGTCGGTTAACTCGGGTCTCCGCGCTGCTCCGGGGGCAAGAAGAGCCCACGGGGGCCGGAACCTTCCTGCCCTTCGAGCAGTTTCGATGGCCCCCGTCCGGCGTAGTAGAGGTCACGGTCCGCGGGCAGGTGCGGCTGCCTGCCGCGACTTGGGTGGGGAAGGGTCCAGCGGGGCCGTGGGAGGGGCTGTGAAGGGGGCTGGACGTCGGTGGACGTTTTCTCCTGAAGTGAGGTGATACAATCCGGATCTGGACTGGGTCGCCCAGTGCAGCTGCCCTCCCAGAACCGAGCGCCCATCGAGATCACCCGCCAACTCCGTCGCACTGCCGAGCGGCACACCGCCGTCCGCAGACCGGCTATGCAACCCTCGGCCTCTTGGATGGCGATCCCCACCCACACGGTTCTTCATTCGCATGTTGGAGTTCGACGCTTCCCGCGACCGTCGCTTCCCAAGGGCGTGCTTCCACGCGTGCACGCACAGACTCGGCCTCCCTCTCCAGATGACCTCTAGTCGGCGGCTGATACGTCCCGGCCCGAAATCGAACCGCACCCCGGATGACGTTGCCTAGCCCCACCGGACTGGCTAGGGATAGGGGCTCTTGACGTCCATGCTGCAGTACTATGCATCACAATGCACAGCGACGTCCGCGGGGGGGCAACGTGAGCCGGAAGGCCGAGTACGAAGGACCGATCTAGTCTGAATCCGGGGGACTGGAGGGAGTCGATGACTTTCAGCACTCGACTGTCGAAGGAGCAGCGGAGCCTCGTAGAGGACGCCGCCGCACTCATGGACGCCCTCCACCTCATCCGACTGGCGGCTGTAGAGCGGGCGCTCAGATCGTCAACACAGGGCGGCCCACCACGTTCGCATTCGCAGCGCTCGCCGAACGAATGGCGAAGCAACTCTGCGATCCGGGCATGTGCTATGAGGACGGGCTCTCCGGGGAGACAGGAGTCGTGGATTTCCCGGTGCACGACGACACTGCGGAGATCCGGGCGATAGGGGTTACCTCTGGCGAGGTCAGCCTTCTTCGTGAAGCTGTGCAACTGGGTGGAGTGGAGTTCCTGCAGATGGTCCTAGCCAACTGTGAGCGGCGCTTCGCGAGCGAAGATCTACCCTCACCGATCGACCCGGCTAGCCTGCAATGAGCAAGAGACTGACAGTCGTGCCTGGAGCGCCATACCTAAGCCTTCACGCTCGAGTGAGGATGGCACAGCGTGGCTTCCGATCCGAAGACGTTCGGTTGGTTCTTGATTGTGGTACGGAAGGCTGTGAGGCTATCACCCTCACGAATGGGGATGCGGACCGCGAGATTCGGAGACGCAAGCGGGAGATCAACTTCTTGAGAGATTACTGGTACGTCGGTCATCACCGATGGCTCGGTTGTGAAGACAGTCTATCGGCCCGACCGACGACGGCTTCAGAAGTTCATTGGACGGCGCTAGATAGATGTGCATGTTGGGGCCGGCCCCTCATACTTTCGACCGGCACTGTCGGAATCCTGTGCAAATGACCGCGAAACCCACACCCGGCCCGGAAACAAGAAGGCGAGGTGGTTGAGGTCGGCCCGGCCAGGACTGCACTGGACGGGGTCCAGCGCTCGCTGGCCTTCAGGGATGGCGAGATAGGGCACCCTATCATCGTTGCGGAGGCGCCGCGCTTCTTGGTGACCTTACGCGGCTGGGCGTTGATGCCCTTGATGACTGGGTGACCACTGCTCGCTGTGGCGGCCTCCGGCTGGGGATGACCGCGACGCGGATGGCTCGTACCGCACCAGGGGCGACCGGATGACAGGACGCGACATCCCGTCATGCTGTCCCTCCCCCTCCACCGTCGGCGGCGCGTGGCGGCAATCTTGCGCCAGCCTCGATCGCCGCCCTCACTTCCGTGGAGCCCCCCCATGCCCGCCTTCCTCTCCCACCTCCTCCTCGCCGACTCCGACCCCGGCGCCCAACGCGCCGCACTCGACGCGCTCTCCCAACTCCCAACCCTCCGCCACGGCGGCGACCGCTCCCTCGTCGCCCGTGCGGAGGCAGACGTAGCCCGTGACCCCACCGGCAGCTTCGCCTTCGACGAGGACGGGACCGCCACCCTGCAGGTCAGCGCCGGCACCTGGCGGGCCGGCCGCCTGGAGGCGCCGTCCATCGCCGAGCTGCGGACGCGGCTCAGCGCCCTGGAACGGCAGCCCCGCCCCGGCCGTCTCCGCTTCTTCGTGCTCGAGGGGTCCAGTCCGCTCACGGACATCGGCTGGTTGCAGGCCACGGCGCCGGAGGGGTGCCTGTTCCAGGTCGCGTCGCAGTTCAACTGCCTGGAGTCGTCCGGCCCCTACGTGACGCCGGTCCACACGTACCTCACCGATCCCACCCAGGGACCGCGGGCCGCCATCGGGGCCTTCCCGGCTGCCCTGCTCCGGCACTACCGGGCGCCAGGTCCGGACGGCTCCCGCTTCGTGCAGACCACAGCCGGTCCCCAGATCGACCTGCTGGGCGACGTCGCAGCCGATTCCGGTGTGCGCGGTGGCTACCTCCAAGGACCCGGGAGCATGGACGCCCAGGCCTACGTGGAGGCGTTGGCCCAGAACCAGGATCGCATCCGCATCGGCGTGCACCGCGAGGCCGAGGTGGTGCTCGGCGCCGACTGGGACGGCGGGCTGCCGGATGGTCCATCGCCCATCATCACGCAGGTCCTGACCTCCACCGTGGCGGGAGGGCTATACGGTGGCGCTCGGGCCTTCGGCCCGGACGGGTTCGAGCGCGCCGCCCGGGTGCTCCTGCCGGCGGCCTACGTCGGCACGCTCCTCACTGCGGTCCAGGGCCGGTGCAGACGCGTGGTCCTGACCCTGATCGGCGGCGGGGTCTTCGGCAATCCCGTGCGGTGGATCTGGGACGCCATCGTCCAGGCGATGGACGAGGTCGAACCCCTCCTCACCCAGGACCTTGACGTCGTGCTGAACGGCCGGGAGATCGGGCAGTCCTTCGACCTGGATCGGGTGGTGCGGCCGGAGGTGGAAGCCCGCGGCGGGCGGCTGGTGCGGTTCGGAGACGGGGCTTGTGCGGTAGGCCGGGGCCGTCGGGGAAGCGCCTCAACCAGACTTCCCGGTCCCGCGGAGTAGGCGAAGCCGGAATCGACCCGCTTCCGCTCATCACTGTCCTTCCTTTGCAGCTGCGAACCAACGGCGGCGGGGATCACGCGGGCCGGAACCGACGACCACAATGAGGCCTCTCTCGGCCAGCGCGGCCAGGCGGTGTTGAGTGGCGCGCGTCGAAAGCCCGACCTTCTTCGCAATGTTGGCCGTCGAACGTCCTTCTCCTTCTCGGATGAACGTCATGATCCGGTCTTCGACCGGGTCCAGCTCTGGCTCCGTGATGCGTTCCGTCCGGATCGTGACGCGGAAGCGGAAGCCAAGCTCTACGAACTCAGGTTCGGGGAGGCCTGCCGACGTACAGGCGGCGATCATTCGCTGCACGCCGGTGCCCCATTGCTCGACCAGGCCCAGCTCCTTGAACACCCGGGCGACGACCCGGTTGCGGAGGCGCGAGACGCCGTCGCGCAGGTCGCCCAGCGTGAGGCCCGGGAGCAGGATACCCGGATTCTCAACCTCGACCCTGTCATCGAACACCGCCAAGCGGATCGGAGCGCCGCGCTGCGCATAGTCGGCGTGGACGAAGGCGTTGATCAGGGCCTCGCGTAAGGCCGCGGGCGGCACCTCGGGTACGTCGCGGCGGCGAACGCGACCCACCGTCATGCCCAGCCGCGTGTTCCGCTCCACAAACCCGACCGCCTCTTCGATCGCCAGCACCGGATACCCGGTCAGGTCGGCCCGGTCCGCCAGCGTCGTCCGATCCGTCCCCGCGAAGCGACCTGCCTGGAGGTGGGCGTCGGGAAAGCGGTCGAGCCGCTCTCGACCAAAGAGGAGGATGCCCCCGACGGTCGGCACGGTACGCCTGTGAACCCGCCGGACCAGTCCCAGCGTTTCCAGGTCTTGTTTCTTCAACGCCCGGAGCTCGGCAAAACACTGCGAAGCAGCTCCGAAGTCGATGGCTTCGGAGTCCAGGTCCGTCAATGGCTCCTCGTCGAAGCCCTCGGCACCCACACGCCGCGAGAGCTCGGCCCTGAGGGCAGCGTCTGCCGCGCGGTTGGTGGAGCCCAGGCGCACGTACGTGCCGTGGCCCCCTGGAGGCATCCCCCGACCGCCCCTGCGCTCGACACCGATCTCAGCGTGGTATTATCGTAATACCATGCCCACGATCTCGTTCAAGGTGTCGGCGCGCGAGGCGGCGCGCATCCGGGAGCTGGCCCGCCGCGAGGGCCTGACGGTGTCGGAATTCCTGCGCCGTCGCGCCGCGGCGGCCGCGCCGTCCGACCTTGCCGGCGACTATCGGATCGCCGAGGACCCGGTGACCGGGCTCCCCGTCATGAAGGGCCCGCCGGGGCCCGGCCTCGTGTCATCGGAGCAGATCCGAGCGCTCATGGCGGACTTCCCGTGACCCATCTGCTCGACGTGAACGCCCTCATTGCGCTCGGGTTCATGGCGCACGTCCACCACGATCGGGTCGCGGCTTGGGTCGCTACGCTGGGAGAGGACGATGTGCTCGCCACGTGCTCCATCACCGAGCTCGGCTTCGTCCGGATCGCACCGCAGGCTCGGCTCGCTCCGGACGTGGCAACCGCGCGCCATCTGCTCGAGCAAATACGCGGCGTCACGCGGCCGCCCTTCGTGCGCCTGACGGATGAGGTGGGCGTCGATGCGCTGTCCGCATGGGCGGACACGCCCGCGGCGACGACCGACGGCCATCTTTCGGCGCTGGCGTCCCACCGCTCCGCCCGCCTGGTGACGTTGGATGAGGGGATTCCGGGGTCGTTCCTGGTGCCCAGATAGCGGTCCGGACGCTCCGCTTCTACAGCCCCTCCACGTCCTCCCAGATCCGGTAGGTCGAAACCGCGCGGATCCGTTCCCCCAGCGGATAGGTGTCGGTGCCGGCGTGGAGGACGTCGATGCGCTCCAGCCCGAGGTCGTCCAGCGCGATCCGCATGGAGGGCGTGACGGTGGGCGCGGTGGTGCGCTTGACCTCGAACCCGACCCGTCGAGGTCCACGGATCACCACCAAGTCGATCTCGGCGCCTCCGTGCGTGCCCCAGAAGAATGCGTCCTCTCCCCAGCGGGTCCCCAGCCGCTCCATGACGTTGCAGAGGGCGAACGATTCCCAGGAGGCGCCGACCTGCGGATGCCCCTCGATCGCCTCGCGAGATTCGAGCCCCAGCAGCGCATGCAGGACGCCTGTATCGGCGATGAACACCTTGGGTGCCCTGACCTGTCGCTTGCGCAGGTTCTCATGCCAGGGCGGCAAGACCCGCACGACCAACGCGGAAGCGAGGGTGTCCAGGTAGCGACGCACGGTGGTATCCGATACGCCGAAGGATCGACCGATGGCCGACGCATTGAGCACATGGCCGTGCATGTGGGCCAGCATGGTCCAGAAGCGGCGCATCGTCTCCGAAGGGACACCCACGCCCAACTGCGGAAGGTCGCGCTCGGTGAAGGTCCGCACGAACTCGCGTCGCCACCGAACGCTGTGGGCTTCGGAATCGGCGAGGAAGGACCTGGGGAAGCCCCCTCGGATCCACAGGCGCTCGGCGTCTGCGGCGTCGATCTCGTCCAGGGCGAGCGGCCCCAGCTCGTGATAGGCGATCCGCCCCGCAAGGGACTCGGACGCCTGGCGCAGGAGCGCGGGCCCCGCGCTTCCGAGCACGAGGAAGCGCGCGGGAGCGTTCGGCCGATCCGCCAGGACCCGGAGCACGGAGAAGACGTCCGGGAGTCGCTGGATCTCGTCCAGCACCACGAGACCGCGCAGAGGCTCCAGGGCGAGGATCGGATCGGACAGGCGCGACCGGTCCCGAGGATCCTCCAGGTCGAAGCAGGTGACCGGGGTCGTGGGAGCGTGGCGCTCGAGGATGGAGGCGAGGGTGGTCTTGCCCACCTGCCGGGCTCCGGTGATCGCAACGACCGGAAACTGCTCCAGGAGCTCAGCGATGGCCGCGACATGGCGCGTACGAGGAAGGAGCATGACGGGCGGGCCTCGGGGAGTCCTGTGGGACTTACCATGAAATTTCGACACTACATACCGAGATTGCAAGGTGAAATCCCCTCGACGGACCGAGGGCTGGTGATCACTTGCTGCCATCGCATCGCCCCGGCCGGTCCGGCATGTTCAGGAGTCGGCCTGTCCCTTATGACCACTCATGACCATCTTATGGTCATGGACGAAGAAGCCGGTGTCGCAGAGCTCAAGGCCCGCCTCAGCCACTTCCTCCGGCGGGTGCGGGGAGGACGGTCCATCACGGTGGTTGCGAGAGATCGACCCGTCGCGCGACTGGTGCCCTACGAGCAGCGGCGGGGGCTCTCGGTCCGGGAGCCGCTCGCGGGAGCCCCGGCCTTGAAGGACGTGCCCTTGCCGGAGCCGGTGCCGGTGGAGCGGGACATCGTCGAGCTTCTCAGGGAGGAGCGCGGTACGCGGTGATCGCGTACGTGGATGCCTCCGTCCTGCTCCGCGTGGTGCTGGGGCAGCGGGACCGCCTTCCCGAGTGGACGCACATCGAGGCGGGAGTGGTCAGCGCTCTCGCGGAGGTCGAGTGCCTGCGCACACTGGATCGGCTCCGACTCCTCGAAGGATTGGGCGATGAGCTGCTCGCGGAAAGGCGCAGCGCCCTCTACCGGCTCTTCGAGTCCATGCACGTCGTCGATCCCAGCCGGGGCGTGCTGGCCCGTGCGTCCCTACCGCTGCCCACCACCCTGGGCACGCTGGACGCCATCCACCTGGCCACGGCCCTGCTCTGGCGCGAGGAGAACCGGATCGACCTCGTCATGGCCACGCACGATCGGGCGCTGGGTACGGCGGCGCGAGCGATGGGCCTGAGCGTGGTGGGGGTGTAGGCCCCCGATCGAACGTCACGAGGGTCCCGTCCTGTTGAGCCACCAGGGCCAGCAGGAACGCATCGGTCACCTGCCGGTGGCCGGACAGCCCCTGGGCAAAGCGGGGTCGCAGCGCTGGTGGACGGCGGTGAGACGGGGCGCTGGGCCGAATCCATGCTTCTCGGAGACCCTCGGCGCCGAACGGCCCCGGTCCTGCACACTCGACCGAGGCGGGATCGGCTCGCTATCGTACCCGAATGAGGTCTACGACCGACGACACGGACCGCGACACGCTCGGCCACATGAGTCAGCTCTATCGTGGGATGACTCCCGCGGAGAAGCTGGGACGCGTGAGCGCACTTACACGTGCGGCCGAGCGCATGGCCTTGGCGGGCCTTCGGTCGCGACATCCGGGCGAGGACGACGACCGGCTTCGGCTGCGCCTGGCGCGTCAGCGTCTGGGGGCGCAGGTCTTCGATCTCTGCTTCCCTCATGCGTTCCTCTCTCGGTGAGTGGGCACGGCGCGTTCGACCCCATAGCGGTTGCCCTCGCCTTCACCGCGGTTCTCGATCGACTTGGGGTTTCCTATCTCGTAGCCGGGTCCCTGGCCAGCTCGGCACACGGCGAACCACGTTCGACGAATGACATCGACATCGTAGCGGATCTGCAGCCGCAGCAGGCCGGTCCGCTGTTGCAGTCGCTGGGGGATTCCTACTACTTCAGCGAAGTCGCCATCCAGCAGGCTCTGCGTGTCGGCGGCGCGTTCAACCTGATCCATCTCGACACCGTCATGAAGATCGATGTCTTCATCGTCGGGTCGGATGCCTTCGATCGTGAGCGGCTCCGGATGCGGCAGCCGCTGCAAGTCTCCGCCGAACCGACGGCCTGGCTGTTCGTTGACACCGCGGAACACACGATCCTGCGCAAGCTCGAGTGGTATCGCCGCGGCGGCGAAGCCTCGGAACGGCAATGGCGCGACGTCGTCGCGATCCTCCGCGTCCAAGGTGCCGGATTGGATGGTGCCCGGCTCGACGAATGGGCCTCGCGACTCGGTGTTGCCGACCTGCTCGAACGCGCCAGCGCCGAGGCGAGAGAGGCCTAGGGCCACCTTGCCTTCGTTCGCTGCACCCCATCAGCGCGGCGCCCGCACCACCTCCCCTCCCCGCACCACCACGTCCACCGAACGCAGCACCGTCATGTCCGTGAGCGGGTCCCCCCGCACGGCGATGATGTCGGCGAGACTCCCCGGGGCCAGCGTCCCCAGGTCATCGCGCCGGAAGAAGCGGCCGGGCCACAGGGTCGCGGACTGGATCACCTCCATCGGCGGCACGCCGAGCTCCACCCACTTCACCATCTCCCGCCAGGTGCTGTCCGTGTGGAACATGCTGGGGATGCCGGAGTCGGTGCCGATCAGCATCCGCACGCCGGTCTCGCGCAGCTCGGCGAACTTGTCCGGAAGGCGCGGGATCCGGCTGGGGAAGAGCGCGTAGTACGGCAGCCACGGAATGTGCTCCAGCGAAGCGCGGATCTCGTCCGCCATCTCGGACGGCATCCCCGCGCGCCAGGACGGATCATCCAACCGCTCCGGGAAGACCTCGCCCGTGTACTGCATCACGTACAGCGGCGAGATGGTGGGCGTCCACCAGAGCGCGGAGTTCCGCTCGCGCAGCGCCTGCAACACGTCCGGCGCGTAGCCCGGCGCGGTCCCCAGTCCCGTGTGCTCGAAGTTGTCGATGCCGTGTTCGAGCCCCACGCGGATCTCGTCCATGCGGTGCGCATGGGCCACCACGGGCTTCCCGGCGGCGTGCGCGGTGGTCACGACCGCCGCGACCTCGTCGTGGGTGAGCTGGTCCTGGTCGATGAGCTTGATGACGTCCACCCCCGCATCGATCAGGCGCTGCGTCTTGGCGCGCGCATCGGCCGCTCCGTCGATCCCCCACCGATACTCCGCCTGCCACGGCTCGTAGGGCGCCTTCTGCAGGAACGGTCCCGAGATGAAGAGCCGCGGACCCGGGATCTCGCCGGCAGCGATCTTCCGGCGCGTCGCGAGCAGCTCGTCCAGCGGACCGCCCAGGTCGCGCGCACAGGTCACCCCGGCCTGGAGGAGCTGGGCCGCACCGATGGCCATGATCTCCTCGTCGCGACCGCCGTACAGCTCGTCCCACCGCGCGTAGTCGCCGTGGCCGAGGAGCTGGAGATGGACGTGCATGTCGCAGAGGCCGGGGAGGACGGTCATGCCGTTGGCGTCCACCCGCCGGACGCCGGCCGGGATGGTCACCGCGGACGCGGGGCCCACCGCGACGATGCGCTCGCCCGCCACGAGCACCACGCCGTTCTCGAGGACGGGCCCGCCGTAGCCGTCGATCACGCGCCCGCCCACGATGGCCAGGGTGGGCTCCTGGGCGTTGATCGACGAAGCGGTGCAGAGCACCGGCAGGAACGCCAGCAGGATCGTGATGCCGGCTTCGGGGGCGGACGGACGCATGGACGCTCGCGGGAAAAGGGAGGCGGCAAGCATGAGCGGCGCCGGAGCCCGACGCAATCGCGCGGGCACGCGCGTGGCGCGCTACGGCCTGCCCGGGCGGATCCGCTCGGGCCGCTAACCTTCCGCGTAGGCCTCCACCCGCAGCCCCGGGATGCGACCGAACTCGCGCACGTTCCGGGTGACCACCGGCTGGCCGTGGGCAAGCGCGGTCGCACCGATCCACAGGTCGTTGGCCCCGATCAGCAGACCGTTGGCCTTCAGGTACCGGTACGCCTGCCCGTACTCCCAGCACACCTCGGGCGTGCAGTCGAGCATCCGGAAGGGGCGGATGAGCTCCATCCACAGGTTTCGATCGCCGGGCGGCAACCCAGCTGCCAGCTCGCCCGCGATGGTGAAGGTGATGAAGAGCGGGGTCTTCGCGTGAGACTCCAGAAAGCGGTGCGCCGGCCCCTCGACGCCCCGGCGGAGTTCGCGCTCCAGGTCGATGAGGAACGTGGTCTCGAGAATCACCGCCCGGACCACTTGTCCCCAGGAGGCGCATCCTCCCGGTCGTTGGCGTCGACCTGGTCGAGGGCCTCGGCCGGATAGGTGGGCCCCCGCTCCCGCACCCGGGCAAGCAGCTCGCGCCCGGTCAGCGCCGCGTCCGGCCACTCCGCTCGCATGACGACCTCGCTGAAGGATTCATCCGGGCTGCGACGGGCGCGACGCAGCCGCTCGTAGGCTTCGAGCTTCAGGGAGATGGTCTTCGTGGCCATGCATGCATCATGCATGGTCTGTGCGTCGAGGTCAAGGGAGTCAGGGGACCTGGAGCTCCCACCGGGTCACGACCGAGCAGATCGGTCGCATTCTCCCACGGATCCAGGCGGAGTCCGGCCTCCCCGGAGCGCACGGATCACGAGACCCGTGGTCAGGATGGCAGACGTATCCGCGTGCTCCGAGTAGCGCGCGCCATCGCTCTGGTCCGGCACCCGGAGGACCGGCGCGCCCGACCACGATCCGTCAGGAAGCTGGGCAGCGTGCAGCCAGGCGATCTCGTCACCCGGGTCCAGGCCCAGGAGCGTGCGCACCGTCAGGCGCTGCGCCGCCTCGAACGCGCTCGGCGGATCACCCTCCGGGAGGACGAGGCCGTGCCGCACGGGGTCCGGGATGCCGCCGCTCGCGTCCAGGAACTCAAGGCTGAGCGCGTTCGCGTAGCTGTCTGAGCTCCACCAGAAGGACGTCCAGCCCGTCCCGGGTCGGAAGACCGCGAGGTGGGTCTCGCGAAGCGTGCGTAGCTGCTCCACCGGGACACCCGCGGCCAGCAGGGCCAGCCCGGCGTTCGGGGTGACGTCCTCATGTGCGTGGGCCCAGCTGCCGAAGCGGGCCGCATTGAACGTGTGGGCCCGGCCCTCGGCATCGAAGAAGGGACGCAGGAGCGACTCGGCGTCCGCCCGCGAGATGCGGTCCCTCTGTGCGAGGAAGCGGACCACCCAACTGGTAGTATCCGCATCGCATGCAGCGTTGCGGTTGTAGCCCCAGCCTGCGGCGCGACGCTCCGCCTCCAGGAACGCAGCGGCACGCGCGCACGCAGCGTGGACTCGTTCGTCCTCCGGGAACACGGACGCGAGGCAGGTCCCCGCCACCGCCGTGATCCACGCGTCCGAGCGGCCGGGCTCCAGATCGTAGTCCCGCCAGCTCCCGTCGCGCTCCTGCAGCGCGAGCAACCGGTCCGTGGCGCGGTGCACCACCCCGACGTCAGTGCCGAGGGCCGGGCTTGGCATAGACCGTGGCGTGGGAGAGGGTCTGGTCGGCGAAGCCCAGACTCAGGAACTCGGTGGTCGCTCCGCCCCAGTGTGTGTGGAGCGCGGCGGTGAAGCGCTCGAGCGTCCACGCAGCGGGTGCGGAGGAGGAGGGTGTGCGCGCCGCGATCTCAGCGGGAGTCGGTCGGCGCCGGTCTTTCATCTCCGCCGACGCAGGCGCGGTCAACGCGTCGAACGCCCCGTGCACCCACGCCTCCAGCGCACAGCGCTCCGGCGCGGCCACCGCCTGACACGAGAGGTCCACCTTGCAGCGTCCGAAGTACACGATCCGGGACGCGTCATCCAGCACGAAATCGTGTCCGGTGGTCACCGCCTGCGGACGGAGCGCACCGAACCGCTGCTCGAAGTCGGCGACGACCTCCTCCAACACACACGCGGCCTCCCCACCCAGCCGGCAGGACCCGGTCAGGGACGCGCGGGTCGGCGCGGCGTGGCCGGCATAGATGCGCAGTGCCAGCAGGCGTCCTCCGCGCACGGCCACTCCCAGTCCCACGGGGAGCGCATGCGGGGCCAGGCACTGCATCCAGCGTGCGACCTCGGGCTCCAGCGCGCGCGGAGCCAGTGGCGCCAGCAGATCCGCGACGCGCTGCCAGCGCTGAAGCGGCGTGCCGTGCCGCAGGTTCACGTAGAGACGCAGCTCGGAGGGCTGGGCACCGATCACGGCACCGAGCCAGATGCCGCCCCACAGCCGGTCCCGATCCTCCGGGCTCGCCGGCAAGGCCGCGGACGCGATCTCCTGCAGCAGCTCCGCGACGCCCTCACCCTCGACGTGCGTGAGCAACGTACGCGCGGTGTTCAGCGCGTCGGGGATCTGCCGGCTCACCGGTGCCGCGCGCGCACCCGGCTCGACCAGGATGCGCAGACCCCCGCCCTGCCCGCCCGACTTGAACGAGTAGACGAGGGGCGTGCCGTCGTGGCAGAGCGAAGGTCTGCGCTCCCACGGCTCGCCAGGATCCGCCACCGCGTCCAGGAGCGCGGCGTGCAGACGGCGGCCCGGATGGGCCGCCGCCTGTCCACCGAAGCAGGCGTCGAAGACGCCGTGCGCGCTCCGGGCGATGCCGCTCACGTCTTCTGCAGCACCTGGATGGTCGCGGGGTTGCCGGCCACACCGGCGGTGCCGGTCTGTCCGTTCGCACCCTGCGGGCCCGAGCCCGCGCCCGCACCGGAGGGGTTGCCGTTGCCGCCGTCTCCGCCGCCCCCGCCGCCGCCGCCGATCCCGCGCGAGCCGGCCGCACCACCGATCCCACCCGCCATGGAATCCGGCGTCTCCGGCACGATGTTGGGGAACGGCGCGTTGGCATCGTACAGGATCAGCACCACACCGCCGTTGCCCCCGCGGCCGCCGTTGCCGGCATCGCCGCCGTCGCCACCACGGCCGCCCTGACCGCCGTTGCCGCCCCGGCCCTGCTGGGCGTGCGGCTCGCAGCCCTTCCCGCTGCCCCCGGCACCCCCGTCCCCGCCGTCCTGACCGTCCTGGCCCTGACCACCATTGCCGCCGTTGCCGCCCCGACCGCCGTTGCCGCCCCGGAAGTTGAGCGTCACGGGCCCGACGAACTGATTGGCATCGAGCGTGATGACGGCACCCTGGCCGCCGTTGTCCCCGTTCTCGCCACTCTGTCCGCTCGCGCCGGTCGCACCCTGACCGCCGTGCCCACCCTGACTGCCGTTGGTGGGGGCTTCGTCACCCCAGGTCGAGCACTCCGCGTCCTTCCCCTTCCCTCCGTTCGGGGCCTTCCCTCCCGGAGGGGGCGCGGCGCCCGGTGCGCCGTGCGCTCCGTCCTTCCCGTTGGTCCCTGGTCCACTGAATGTCGGCATGTTCGTTCCTCCCTGCGTTCTGGCAGTGGCTCAGTTGACGTGACGGATCTGGACCGCGTCGACCTTGGTGAAGTGGCCCGGCGAGACCTGACCCGATCCGTAGACGAGGATGTTGTTGAAGATCAGCGTCGAGAATCCCTGGAACGTGACGTGGTCGTCCGGGCAGACGATCAGATCGGGCGCGACGAACGCTTTGATGCCCTTCGCGCGCTCGAGCATGTTGGAGATCACCGCGGCCACGTGCGGCTCCTTGGCCTCGGCCTCGTCCACGTACCCGTACAGCATGTTCGTGGCGAGCTGCTGCACGGCCTGCTGCTGGCGCGGCTCCAACCGCTCGAAGCGGAACTTCTTGAGCGGCAGATCCGTCATGCAGACCTCCCGCAGCGGAGAGCAGGCATGGTTGCCGCCGCGCAGCGCCGAGGGTCGCTCGAAGGCCTTGCGGGCCACCGCGTTGGGGATGCCGACCCAGTTCTTCAGATCGTCGAGCGACACCGGCTCCAACGGGTGCACCCACTGCGCGTACTCGCGGATGGGCCGGATCAGTCCGTCGAGGCAGATGATGGGAAGCGCCACCTTCTTCGGTGGCTTCAGGCGGTAGATCTCCAGACGCTCCGCGAAGCGTTCGGCGGAGACCTCCACCAGATATTCCTTGTGGTCTTCGATCTTGCCCGACTTCCGCGGTGTGCTCTTCCTCGCGGCCGGTCGGCTCGGCTTCTTGCGCTCGGGCATCCTTCGTCCTCCCATCTTCCGGGGTTCACGCGAACCGGACGGCCGCGTCGGGGATGCACCAGATGCGTCGGGGGTGGGCATCCGGTTGAGGACGCGCAGCGCAGCATCGATTCAGGACAACGAGCCGGCTAGTCACCGAGGACCGGCGGGCCGGGATCCTCCGTCTCCACGACGGGCAGCTCGACCACTTCCGCGATCACGAGCACCGACACCCAACCCTCGAACGGGTCGTCCGGCTTCTTGTCCGTGAGCGCGACCTGGATCTGGAAGTCGATCTGGTTCGGATTGCGGATCGCGAGGATGTCGGTATCGATGAGCAACGACCGGAGGTGGTGATCCTTGTCCGTGTAGTTGATGGCGAAGCCGTTGAGCGCCACCTCGGCGCGCAGGATCGACTGCACGCTGGGCACGGACACCGTGCGTTGGATGTTGCGGAACCCGAGGGGCCCCGCGAGACCGGAGTCGAAGACGATGGGAACGTTGAGAAGGCGGATGGCCATGGGTGCCTCCGTCGGGGAGGATCGGGATGGATGGCGCGCGCAGCGTGCGCGCGGATCGAGGGCGAGGGTCTCGCCCCCTCTGCCTGAAGCGCCGTCCCGGACCGGGAGGGTCAGACGGGCGACCGGGTGGGAGACGGGTGGCGGGCGGTAGCCCGGCCACAGCAGGGGCGGACGTCCCGGGCGCGGCGGCCGCAGAGCGGGTCCGCCCTACCGTCGAAGGCCCGCCGGGCCCATGATGGGCCGATGAGCTCCGAAGTCGGCATCCGTGTCCTCGCCTGCGTGCTGCGGCGGGGCCCTGCGCTCCTCATCTGCCGCCGCCCCGACCACAAACGGCACGGCGGGCTCTGGGAGTTCCCGGGCGGGAAGGTGGAGCCCGGCGAGAGTGATCTCGACGCCGCACGTCGTGAGCTGCGCGAGGAGCTGGATCTGGACGTGACGGCCGTCGGCGAGGTGGCGTTCTCGGTCGCCGACCCCGGCTCTGCGTTCGTGATCGAGTTCCTGGAGGTGGAGGCGGGGGGCGAGCCGGAGTGCCTGGAGCACTCGGAGGTCGCGTGGGTGGAGCCGGAGGAGTTGCTGGGGTATGCGCTGGCGCCGAGTGATCGGCGGTTTGCGGAATGGCTGGCGCGGGGAGAGGTGGAGTTGGACCGCGGACGCTGAGGCGCCGGCGATCCGCCGCCTCCTGGACGCGTGAGCGCCGACGCGGACGATCGAACTACAGATCTCTCGGCCACAACTCCGGGTCGGTCCGCAGCGTCACCGCCGCGAAGTCCCGCAGGTCCAGCGTCGCGATGGCTCGAGCGCCCAACCGCTCCGCCACGGCCATGACCACGGCATCCACGAGCCCCAGCTCGAGATCCGCGTTCGCGGCGTCGAGGTCACGCGCGCGCTCGACATCCGACCCGCCGTTCCACTCGACAGCCCACGCGCCGGACGCCACGTCGGCGCGGAACGAGCGCGCAACGGCGGACCCGAGCCGTGACGCCAGGATGTGATCGACCTCGGGAAGGATGGCCCAAGGGAGGATCCAGGCGCCCGGATCGGCTTCGAATGCCCCCCGGAGTGTCTGGTGATGACGGTCGTCCTGATCGACCAGCGCCACGATGGCCCCGGTGTCCGCGACGATCACAGCTCCTCCCCCATCCCGTGCAACAGCTCCTCGGCCCGCTCCGCGAGCTGCCCATCCCCGCTACGGCCAGCGCCGAGGCTGGACGGCAGGCGCCGGCCGGTCCGGGTGCGCGTGTACTCGGCCACGGCGGCGCGGATGAGCTCGGCGGCGGAGCGTCCCTCCGCCTCCGCCAGGGTCTTGAGGCGGCGGTAGTCGGCGGCGTCCAGGTAGACGGTCGTTTTCACGGTGGGCATAGATATATGGTATATGGCAGCCATATCTCCGCAACCCACCAGGCGCTGACAAGGCGAGATTTCCAGATGCGACGGGACGGTCCACGGTCTTCTCGGCAGGACCGAGCTCGGGATACGGGGCCGCCGGGGGTGGGCACAGCTAAGCTTTGTATTTACCGCCCTGTCGACATTACATTTATTCCCCTGGACACATGATATCTGTGCCGCTACAGCCCTTTCATTTGTTGCCCAGACGGACCTCGAGACCGACATGATCTACCGGCCGCGAATCACCGACGACGAGATACGGCGTCGTCTCTCAGCCGCCGGTGGTGTCGTGGTCGAGGGTCCCAAGGCCTGCGGGAAGACGGCAACCGCACGCCACCATGCCGAAAGTGAGGTCCTCCTCGACGTCGATGCGACGGCGCGAACCGCGATCGGTTTCGACCCCGCACTCGTCCTCGACGGCCCGACACCGCGGCTGATCGACGAGTGGCAGGTCGCTCCAGAGATCTGGAACCATGTGCGTCGGACCATTGATGATCGCCAGGCGCCGGGGCAGTTCATCCTGACCGGTTCCGCGGTTGCCTCCGATGACACGATTCGTCACACGGGCGCCGGCCGACTCACGCGCGTCCGCTTGCGCCCGATGTCCCTGTATGAGCTGGACGCTTCGAGCGGTGCGCTCTCCGTGGGAGCCCTGCTACGCGAGGAGCAGGAGCAGGGCGCTCGCTCCACGCTCGAGCCGGAGGCACTCTTTGAGCTCGTCGCGATCGGTGGTTGGCCCGGTCATCTTACGCGAACTCCATCCAACGCGCTCCAGGCGAACCGCGACTATCTGGACGAGATCCGGCGCACCGATGTTCGGCGTGTCGATGAGGTGAACCGCGACCCTGAACGCGTGGGACGCTTCCTTCGGTCCTACGCCAGGAATGTTGCGACACAGGCTTCGATGGCGACCATCGCTGCGGACACGGGCGGCGCAGACGGGCCCTTGAAGGACGTGACCGCCCTCGAGTATGCCGATGCCCTGACTCGGCTCTTCATCATCGAGGAGCAACCGGCCTGGGCACCGCACTTGAGATCACGCTCAATCCTCCGCACCTCATCCAAGCGGCACTTTGTCGACCCTTCGTTGGCGGCCGCCGCGCTTCGAGCCGGTCCTGAACAGCTTCGACGAGACCTCGAACTGTTCGGGCTACTCTTTGAGTCCCTGGTCATCCGCGATCTACGCATCTACGCCCAGGCGGCCGAGGCATCGGTTCTCCACTATCGCGACAACACCGGCCTGGAGATCGACGCGATCATCACGACGCCCGCCGGGGCCTGGATCGCACTGGAGGTCAAGCTTGGGGGGGACACTGCAATCGAGGAAGCTGCCAACAACCTCGTGAAGCTCCGCGATCGAGTAGACACGCAGAGATGTGGCGACCCCGCGGCTCTGGGCGTTGTTGTCGGCTCCGGCACGTACGCCTACCGTAGGGAGGATGGTGTTTGGGTGCTTCCAATCGGTGTCTGCGGTCCCTAAGCGCCTGAGTCCCTGTTCGCGAGTCCACT